>JBGCFZ010000517.1:0-9161 GCA_045110355.1 Lewinella sp.
TTCGCAGCGGTGCTGGCTGGGGTGCCAAGCGTAGGGATTGCTTTTGAAGGTTTGGCCACTTTTTCTTGAAGCCTAACCGGGTTACTTTGCCTTTTAACTTTCATTGTACCTGCGTCCGCGCCCAAATTGGCTGCGTGACCAAGCGTAAGACGCGGGGAAAGAGCAATAGTCACCGATGCGGGCAGAAATTGGGACCTGAAGTGCTGAGCGAGCGGCTTCAGCAGCGCACTTATTGCTGCATAGCGTTGACAACATAGATTGTTGAGGTGAGCACCAGAAACGACCGTGAATGACACGGACTTAATTTTGCTCCTAATGAAGAGCAATTCAGCCATAAAAATGGCTAAAACAATAGAGGATAACACAGGTGGCGCTTTGAGGAGCACACGCTGTGTGGAGTAGGTCGTTATGATCACGTTTAAATTTTCCGCCAAATTCTTGGAAAAATGTTTCTGACTTTGACGAGATTATGAGAGTTTCTGAAAAAGGCAAGACCTTAAAAACAACACAATTGTTGAAAAAACATCTTCTAAAACTATAAGCTTAAAAGACAATGCCGAGGATAAATTGAGACATATAATGCAATGCTAATTCACAGTTTTAAGACAAAAAAGCAGATCACGCACAAACGAATACTATCTCCGACAAACGCAATAATTTGGTACAATTTGATTACGGACGTGAATCCAGGCAGGTGCCGTAGTAATTCGCCCGGTTCTTTGCAAGAAGAACTGCGGTCCAAAGAAGCTGAAGACCTGGTGATTTGGCGTAGCAAAAAGTGCTTAAAATCATCTTATAACTGCCTTTAATCACCTGAAAAGGTACAGCCTATACGAGCGACATCGGTCCTCTGGCTGCCCGATAAAGACCAAGTGCACCAAACCTTATCAAAAGGCGCCCTTTGCACATATATACGAGCATATAAGCTTACAAACGCACTTATATTGCGACAAACAAATAATAAAGTGGCCATCATCAAATATTGGAATGCCTCCTCCACCATTAGCGCCTAAAAAGCTCTTTTTCGCTCGATCTGCACATCGGACTTTCATGCTAAAAAAGTTCATTAAACTCTATTAATAAACACTTTACGATTTATTGAAAAGTACATGCGTTAAAAATTCACCTCTGTTCAGTAGTATACCAGGCCTTATTTTATTTTGCTCTGACGGGATTAACCTTCCCACTTCGGCTATTTTTCGGGGCATCTTTTCCAGCCTGAGGTCCATAATATTCCCTACTTTTGGAGCTCTCTCCTTAAAACAGTTGAATAGACGTGGCGAAAAACTGAGCTACAAACCTAAGTAGTGGTCTGAGTTAAATTTTTAGTTTTCAGGTAGTTAATTTTGGTGCTCGCGTACAGACGCAGCAACCTAATTCTCAACAGGAAGCGTTCTCTCAAAAAATAAACATCGGCATGCTACTTAAGCAAGTGCTCCTCAGGTTGTATAATCTATTGGTGCTGGTTCTTTTCACTGTATTCGTTTACGGGCAGGATGTGGAGATTAAGGAGCACCCGCTCTATCAATCGGTTGTCCCGACGATCAACAATAACCAACCGGACAGCTTTGAGATAAAGATGGCGCAGTACTTTGGCAATCCTGAAGACAGCGCGGCTGCCAGGGGCTTGATCGAACTGGCACTGGATTTGGGCATCCGAACGGAATCCAAGCGATGGGAGTTGGAGGCCTGTCATGAACTTTCCGTTTTCTACTCCAAGAATGGAGATAAGCAGACTGCCCTGAGGTACGCTCGTAAAGCGGAGTCCTTACTGCCTTACGGAACTTTACATCATCAACTCCGGAACAACAACCTGCAGGGGATCTATTTTGGTGGTTTGGGAGATCACGAGAATGCGACGTGCGCCTACTCGAGAGGCATCACCTCCTTTGAAAATGCGGCTGATAAAGCTAAGTACGCCAGAATGGGGGTCATTCTTTATTTTAATCGAAGTTCCGCGTATTTTAAAAGGGACAACTCGTTGCTTGCCCTATCCGATTGTTTGAAAGCGCTTGAGTATGCCGAGCTGAACGAGCAGACAACACGGAAGCTGAAGTACAGGCTGATGAGTCGGTTGTACATGATCCAAAAAGACTTTGGCGATGCGCAAATTATGAAGCCAAGCTTGTTGGCTGTTTCAAAGTTAGCCCTGGAAAACCGTACACCCTATGACACAGTAATGGCTTTGGGTTATCAGATAGAAATGGCATCCAGTGTGGATGAAGCTGAACAATGTTTTGATCGGGGCTTAGCCATTGCCGACAAGTACAATCTTCCAGTCCTTAACCGGGCCGACCTTCGTCACAGGATGAGTTTAGTGTATAAAAAACACGGGATGTTCTGCCAACAGGAGGAGCTGACGGAGCAAATCATCTCCTTGTATCCGGATACGTCCATGAGTTCCATCGCCCTTTTACTGGCCCATACAACTCGAAGTCGTTTTCTACTGGAGCGGGGAAAAACAGAGGAGGCGATTTACTGGGCCAGGCAGATTATCGAAGCCAGTAAGGAGTTAGGGAACAAAGAATTAGCCCTGAATGCGACCAGACTACTAAGTGAGGCCTATGCTGAGCAGAAAGACTTTACGGCGGCTTATCGGACTAAGATTGCTGAAGGCGTACTGCGGGATTCCATGAAGAGCATCACGTCTCCGGCCATTCTGATACGGACCTACCTTAAGTATCAACATGACCAGGAGAAAAAGATTATGGCGCTGAAAGCGCAGCAAAATCAAGCCTTGCTGAGCGCTAAAGTAGTGCAGCAAAGGATTTTGATCGGGACGACCGTTTTAGGGATGCTCCTGTTGTGTGGTGTGATTTACCTGTTGTTGAAAAACATTAGGAACAAGCGGCGTTCTGAAGCATCTTTACTTGAGCAGCAGAAACTCTTGTTGAAGAAAAACGAAAAGTTGAAGCAATTTAGTCGTGTTGTATCTCATGACATTCTTTCCAACCTAGAGCTGATCATCTCAACCGGTAATATTGTAGTTGGCGAGAATGGCAATAAAAAACAATTAAGCACCTATTTCGAAAACACTCAACAAGCTGCTTTGAAGCTTAAAAAGTACTGCCTTGGCTTGCTCGAATCTGCGAGAACGGAGACCGCAGCCTTTACATCCAGATCTGAGGTAGAAGCCATTGTAAAAGAGCTACTTGCACATTACTCCCCCAAGCTTACCCAGTTACAATTTGTTGTTACAGCAGAGATGACGCGAGGGGTCCCCCTCCCACCTGCGGTGGTTTCCCAGTTTCTGCACAACGGCATTTCAAACGCGATAAAGTATGTTCCACAACAGGGAAGATTACCCCGTTTACGGATCGGTGGTGGTCCTGGTAAAGGTGGAGCGGCTTATTTGTTCATCGAGGATAATGGCCAGGGTATCGACGCTAAGACGAAAGGGGCAATCCTTACGGGACAGCGGATAAAAAAGAACGTGGGCAGCCAGGGTATTGGCTTAGCTACCCTGAAGACCCAGTTGCAAATTTATAATCTGGCGCTGGAACTTAACGATGCTGAGGGAGGAGGATTACAATTGGCGGTTACTAAACATCAAGAATCCGGTTCAGGGTAAGGTCACGGAAGTCGTCCTCCATGCCAACCATCGTTGATGGAAACCTCACAGGTTGCGCTAAAAAGTTCATTATCCATCCGAAAACAGGCTCAATTTATCCTACCTTTGTCCTTGTCCCTACATTAAAAAGTGTTGAAAACAAGATCGGGCTTTCGTAGCACCCTCCTGCTCAACCGAAGCAGTGCGAAGGATTTCTGACCTTTTCGGCTCTCTGGTTTAAAAAGTTCCAGAAGTGCTGATTTTCCCCACTTTCAGTATACAGTACAACCAAGCAAGGAATTAAATTCTTTGAGATCATTCGTGATTTCATTAGTAATTAATGGCCTTTCACTTGTATTTTGGATGTACTATTTATCTATCTAGAAAATCAGTTTTTTTCTGACTGATTTAGAATGACAGCCACCTCATATTGTAAGCTCCAAGGAGTGTTTTTTTTAAAATATTGTTCATTTTGTCCAGTTATAAAATTTTAATCGTCGACGACAACCTGTCGTTTGTCAGCCTATTGAAAACGATCCTTAAAGAAATAGGATTCGAGCAGATTCGTGACGCACAAACGGTAGTAGCAGGCCTGAAACTCTTTCATGACTTTCAACCCGACATCTGCCTACTCGACATTCAGCTCTCCCCCGGTGAGAAGGACGGTATAGTTTTAGCGAACCTGATTCGTGAAGCAGCCCCCAATACCCCTCTGATCTTTCTGACGTCCTATTTCCAGCAAGACATTTACGACGCGATTATCCCCTTAAAACCAACGGGGTTTATGAACAAAGAACTTTCCCGGCTAAAAATACAGCAGGCCATCGAACTTGCTCGCAATCAAATTGAAAGCAATAAACTCGAATCGGACACACGATCCGCTACAGAAGTAGCTTCACTTCCTGATAAGGAATCATCAGTGCTCAATGGGGGGCAAATTTTCTTTAAAGTAGGAGATGCTTATAAGCCCATTCACATCACAGACATCGACTTCTTTTATGCCGACAATAAGCTGACCTATGCTCGTTCAGATGGTCGTAATTACCCAACCTATGTCCAGCTCAAGGTGCTGACGGATGAGCTGGCGCCTACTTTTTTACGGTGTCATAAAAAGTACCTCGTGAACGTAAACCGTATTGATAGCATTCTGCTAAAAGAAGGAAAAGTCAAGATAGCAGGTGAGTTATTTACCATAGGATATGCTTACCGAAAGGCGTTTCTCAAAGGGATCAACTTATTGAAATAACGGCGCTGACCTTCTACCTAAAGTAAAAGCGAGTCGATGGAAAACCAACCGACTCGCAGAACAACACATAAATGAATTAAGTATTTTAATCTCCGGTCACGCTAAACAAGCGGAGTGTCCTAAGATTAAAACTACTTAACTGAACAACACAAAATCTTTTAATTAAAGGGGGCGGCGGCGAATAAATTACTTGACATAGAGATCATTTAATGAAGCCTAAGTGTAGAATCTCCAACTTCGCAAAGAGCACCAAGTATTGCCACTCTAAGGGAGGACTTATGCAGGACTAAAGAGGCGGGGGGGGGCTCCCCCCCCCGCGAAAAATCTTTCGTGAAAAATAAAATTGATCAAAAAAGAGAGCTTCTATTTAAAACGAAGTCCCTATTCATTCACAATGAACGTAAGTCCCTTTAGAAGAAACAAGTGCTTTACGACTAATCACATGTATGTACAGACAAACACATCTATATGGCGCTTTTTTCGCTTTTACCTTTAAGAACCTCCCCTGATTTACTCAAGCGCGCAGCAAAGATTCTCTCGAAAACCCTCTTCTAAAGCCGCCTGATGCGCTGCTCTTCCCTTATGTGCTCCGCCGTTCTACCCTATCGAACAGCCAGTACCATCCGCCACTTACCCCGAATATCCTGCCGGGCCTCCACCTTAGCAAAGCCCATCTCTGTCAGTAAATCCAACACCTGTTCATTATTGAACTCGTTGGTTTCAAAAAAGAGGTGCCCTCCTGGCGCTAATGCTTTGCTGGCCACCTCCGCAATCTTTCGGTAGAACAACAGAGGATCCTCCTCTGGCACAAACAGTGCCACCTCCGGCTCATGAGTAAGCGTAGAAGCCCCCATTTGTTCTTTTTCGGAGGGTGGGATGTATGGCGGATTCGACACGATGATGTCATACGTATCCTTAAATACGGTATGCTCAGGCACCAACACATCTTCCTGGTGCAGCAACAGGTGGAGTTCCAGCTTAGCCGCATTGTCCCGAGCTACCGCTAGCGCATCCTCACTAACGTCAACTCCGGTAATCGTCCATTCCGGTCGTTTGTGTTTCAGCGCCAGAGCAATGCACCCCGAGCCCGTACCAATGTCCATCACCCGCAGCTCCTGCCCAGGAGCGGTTGCCTCCAAGATCCACTCCACCAGTTCTTCCGTTTCCGGACGGGGGATCAATACGTCGGGCGTTACCCGAAGTTGCAGACCGTAGAAATCAGCAATTCCCGTTACGTACTGGACCGGTTCTCCTGCTTTTAGGCGGTTGATCGTCGTCCAGGCAAGGATTTGCTCTTCCTGGCTCAGTTGCCGGGGATAGCTCCCGCGGCGATAGCCAAAGATGTCTTCCAGCACCAGGCGGGCTACGGAAGCGGCTTCCCCGGGGCCTTGTAGGAGGCTTAATTCGTCTATTAGGTGTTGGGTGAGGTCCAGGGTGGTCATTGTTGATTCTTGATTGGTGATTGTTAATTCTTGATTAACAATCAAAAGCTATTCTTCCACATCATACTCTCCATCGGCCGTACCTGCACCTTATTATACTTAGCATTGGCCTTCTTGTTGTAGTAGTTCTCGATGTCGCCTTCCACACCAAAGTAGATCAATTGGCCGATCGGCATACCGGCGTAGACCCGCACGGGGTGCGTGCAGCTGATCTCCAGCGTCCAGTGATTACAGAAACCGACGTCTCCCTTACCGGCGGTGGCGTGAATGTCGATGCCGAGGCGGCCAACGGAGCTCTTGCCTTCCAGAAAGGGAACTGAACTGTGGGTTTCTGTGTACTCCAGGGTTACGCCCAGGTAGAGCGTATTGGGATGGAGGATCAAACCTTCCTCCGGGATTTCGTCGTGAAGAATCTCGTTGTGCGCCTTGGCGTCCAGGATGTGGTCCTTGTAACGGGCAATGTATTTACCGAGGTGAACATCGTAGCTGTTCGTGCCGAGATTGTTCCGGTCAAAAGGGGTAATGACAATTTCACCACTTTCAATGGCGGCCAGGATTTTCTTATCGCTCCAAATCATGGATGCGAAGGTAGCTTGACAGTTTGATTTATGGGTACTTCTTGACATATTTTGGGCGGGGCCGCAGGTGCAAAGGAAGGTTTTTAAGGGCGAGGGGCTATGCCCCGAGAAGAAAGCAGCGATTTCTCTAAATCTTGGATACAGGCTTTAGTTAGGCACAATTCCCTCACCCTAAATGAGTCGGACGCTCTCGGGGCACAGCCCACTCGCCCTAGACAGATCGGTTTTTAAGGGCGAGGGGCTATGCCCCGAGAAGAAAGCAGCGATTTCTCTAAATCTTGGATACAGGCTTTAGTTAGGCACAATTCCCTCACCCTAAATGAGTCGGACGCTCTCGGGGCATAGCCCACTCGCCCTGAACGGACAAGGTATTGAAAGGATAACCGATCTCTTCCCTTGCTCCTTTTGCCCCTTCCCCTGCACCTGCGGCCCCGCCCCACGAACATTCTCCTCTAAACGGAGTTTCACCCCAGCAAGCGCAGGTTAGTCACCTTATTAGTAACTTACCCTTGCTATTTTTCTACACACTAACCAAAACAACATGACGAAGTATCTGCTCGGCTGTATTTACAGCCTGCTCCTGATGTTACCGTCCGGTCTCAGCGCCCAAGGGAGCGCTGAAGATCGACCTCCGGTCACCAGGGCATTCTTTCTTAATAATGCCTTTGTGGTACAATCTCCGGGTAAGGTGATCGACCTGGGAGGCGTACTTATTCGCGACGGTCTCATCCAGGCCGTAGGCAAGGACCTCAAACCACCCGCTGATGCCAAAGTCCTTAAAGCGGACTCTATGTACATCTACGCTGGATTCATCGACGGGCTATCCAACCTCGGTGTTCCGAAACCAAAGGAAGCAGAAGGTAATAACCGGCGTGGTGGCCAACGGGAATACAACCCCTCCTACGAGCGGGCAGGTATCCAGACCGAACGCAGCGTCACCGATATGCTTTCTGCGGAAGATAAAGCCCTGACCGAGATGCGTGCCATCGGCTTCACCGCCGCCCACGTGGTCCCTCATGGTGGTATGCTTCCCGGCCAGGGAGCTGTCATTTTGCTGGATGGTAACGATGCCGGTAAAATGGTCGTAAGTGAAGGCAGTTCCTTATTCGCCCAGTTCCAGGGCGCTTCGGGAGTATACCCGAATACAGACATGGCGATCATGTCTAAGTTCCGCGAACTTTACATGCAAGCTCGCCAGCATAAAACCCATGCTGGTAACTACGCCAAAAACGCACGTGGCATGAGCCGCCCCGCCCAGAACGACGTACTGGAAGCCTTTGGCCCCAGCATCGACGGTAGTCGGCCCATTTTCTTTGCCGTTGACGGCATCAAAGAAATGTACCGTGCCATCACCCTGAGCAAAGAACTCGGCTTCCCGTTGGCCCTGGCCGACGTAACGATGGGCCAAAAAGCCATCGCTCCACTTAAAGCCTCCGGTGCCAGCGTCTTCCTAACGCTCGACCTTCCCAAAGCCAAAAAGGAAGAAAAAAAAGAAGAAAAGGAAACCGACACTGACAAAATCAAGTTGGAAGAGCAGCGTGCCGCCGCCATGAAGATGTATGAAGAACAGGCCGCCATGCTCAATAAAGCAGGAATTCCTTTCGGTTTCTCTACGGTCAGTGCTAAGGCCAAGGATGTACGTAGTAATCTTGGACGTATGATCAAGGCAGGCCTCACCGAAGACCAGGCCCTGGCCGCCCTTACCACCGGCCCCGCCAAAATGCTCGGTTTGTCTGACATCATGGGCACTATTGAAAAAGGTAAGATCGCCAACCTCTTGGTGACCGACCAGCCGTACTTCACCGAAGGATCCAATATTCGTTATGTCTTTGTGGACGGCATGCCTTCCGAATATGAGGTTAAGAAGAAAAAGAAGAAGAAACCAGGAGATCCGGATGCCAAAGTTGTTGCTGCCGGTGCGTGGAACCTGGAGATCGACGTCCCCATGGCCCAGATGGCTACCCCTACACTAACGATCATAGATGAAGATGGCAGCCTGAGTGGCAAGCTCGTCAGCGGTATGGGCACCAGTGAAATTAGTGACATGAGCCTTGAGGGTGATAACCTGACCTTCAGCTATACTACGGAAGGAGGTGGGCAAACTATCACCGTTTCCTTTGACCTTACGATTGATGGCGACAGCCTGGAAGGCAGCATGGCCGCTGGCAGCTTCGGCTCCTTCGATGTGGAAGGGGAACGGGCGCCTAAGTAGGAGCTAGGAGCTAGGAGCTAGGAGCTAGGAGCTAGGAGCTAGGAGCTAGGAGCTAGGAGCTAGGAGCTAGGAGCTAGGAGCTAGGAGCTAGGAGCTAGGAGCTAGGAGCTAGGAGCTAGGAATTTAAAAAATT
>JBGCFZ010000518.1:0-3394 GCA_045110355.1 Lewinella sp.
AGTCAGAAGATGAACCCCGACAACTCAGAGGGCTTGCCTTAGGCGTCAACGCATTGAAAAAAGCCTTCACCATAGTCTGGCCCGAACCATCAAACTGTTCTACAGCGGTGAAAAAAACAAGCTCTAGCGAGTAAAATTCTACCAAATTTGGTTTTCTCCTCCACAGACAACTACCTTGCACCCAATGCAAACAACAACTCAAATCAACTGGTGGCCCCTACAAGATACTCTCCGAGCATCCTAAGCGGCCTTGTTTGTGTAAAACAAAGAAAATTTAAGCCCGTCGGATCGCTCCGACGGGCTTTTTTGTGTCCGTTCCGGAATGATCCGCACAACAACCTAACGTATGTCTACCATTATTGAAGCCCCGCCGGCAACCAAGATCAACGTTCGTACTAAACGCCTGACGGCAGATCATTTAACGCCAGTGATGCTGTACCTGGCCGTCCGCGACCAGTTTATGGACCCAGTGCTGCTGGAATCCAACGAAAGCCGAGACAACGAGCATTATTACTCGATTGTGGGACTGGAAACGCTTGCCTCCTTCACGGTCAACGAAGGCACCATCACCAGGCAACAGCTGGGCCAGTGGGGACAGGAGGAAAAGGTCGAACACGTAGACACCGTTTCTCAAAGGCTGCATGAGTTTTTGGGCAGCTTTGACATCAATTACCCGAAGGAATTGCCCTTGGCCAAGCAGTTCAACGGCCTCATCGGGCACACGAACTTTGAAGGGGTCCAGTATTTCGATACGCTGAAGTTTGACAATCCTAAAGTGCTGCGGGCGCCGGACCTACGCTACCACCTGTACCGTTACATCCTGGTATTCCACCACTACCGTGACGAACTACTGATCATTGAAAACCTGCCCGAAGGTGAGGAAAGTGGTATGGGTAAAGTAGAAGCCGCCATCAAACGCGGCGGCGGCGTGCATCCCTTCAAACGACAGGGAGACGAAAGCAGTAATATGACAGATGAGGCCTACAAAGAGTTGGTTGCCCTGGGCAAGCACCACTGTAGGGTAGGGGACGTCTTCCAGATCGTACTGAGCCGGCAGTTTCAGCAATCCTTCCGGGGCGATGAATTCCAGGTGTACCGGGCTTTGCGGAGCATCAATCCGTCGCCCTACCTGTTCTACTTCGACTACGGTGACTACCGCATCATGGGCTCCAGCCCGGAAAGTCAGATGGTCATTGGCGGCGGCAAAGCCCGCCTCAACCCCATCGCCGGTACCTACCGCCGCACCGGAGACAAAGCAAAAGACGATGCGGCCACCAAGGAACTCCTGGCCGACCCCAAAGAAAACGCCGAACACGTTATGCTTGTGGACCTGGCCCGTAACGACCTGAGCCGGCATACCAAACGCGTAAAGGTGAAGAGCCTTCGAGAAGTACACTACTACAGCCACGTCATCCACTTGGTGTCGACTGTAGAAGGAGAACTGGAACGCGAGGACCAGGCCGTCCGCATTTTCGGAGATACCTTCCCTGCCGGTACCCTGTCCGGCGCGCCCAAGTACAAAGCCATTGAGCTAATCAATCAATACGAGAACCAGCAACGTGGCTTCTACGGCGGTGCCATCGGCTTCATCGACTTCAACGGAGGCATGAACCAGGCCATCTTGATTCGATCCTTCTTCAGCCAGGACAATACCTTGTTCTACCAAGCTGGAGCCGGCGTAGTAGCCGCCAGTAACGAAGAAAGCGAGATGCGAGAAGTGTACCATAAACTGGGTGCCTTAACGAAGGCGCTTGATAAAGCTGAGGGCCTGTAACCGACTCTAAGATCCCGGAGGGATCAAATCGCTTTAACCCCGGACGATGCAAGCGGCGTAGCCACGAGCATAGTCCGGGGATGAGCGACAGCCGGACCGCGCAGCGGTCCGCTACCACCCGAGCCCCCCGACGAAGTAAGCGGCGCAGCCGCAGCCTAGTCAGGGGATAGTCCACTCAAGACCGCGTAGCGGTCGAATCGCTTTAACCCCGGACGATGCAAGCGGCATAGTCGCGAGCATAGTCCGGGGATGAGCGACAGCCGGACCGCGCAGCGGTCCGCTACCACCCAAGCCCCCCGACGAAGTAAGCGTCGCAGCCGCGAGCCTAGTCAGGGTATAGTCCACTCAAGACCGCGTAGCGGTCGAATCACTTTAACCCCGGACGAAGTAAGTGACGCAGTCACGAACGTAGTCCGGGGAGTGCGGGCGCAGCCCGCAAAAAAGAAACAAATGAAAATACTAATCCTAGACAACTACGACTCCTTCACCTACAACCTCGTCCAGTACATCGAAGAGGAAATCGGCCAGGAGATCGACGTCTTCCGCAACGACGAAATAAGCCTCGATGCCGTGGCGGAGTACGACCTCATCGTCCTCTCTCCCGGCCCGGGGGTGCCGGCGGAAGCCGGCATCATGCCAGCCCTAATTAAACGCTACGCCGGGGAAAAAGCTATCCTGGGCGTGTGCCTGGGGCACCAGGCCATTGGCGAAGCCTTTGGCGGCGAGCTGATCAACCTGGAGCAAGTTCACCACGGCATAGAGACGGAGATGGAACGGACAAAGTCAAACGACGTCGTCTTTGCGGGGATTCCCGAGAAATTCAACGCCGGGCGTTACCACAGCTGGGTGATCGACCCGAAAACGATGCCAAAGGAACTGGAAATCACGGCTACCGGAGAATATGGCGGTGTGATGGCTTTGCAACATCGGGAATTCCCGATCTTTGGCGTACAGTTTCATCCGGAGAGCATCATGACGGAGCACGGTCGGCTGATGATTCGCAATGTACTTAACCACGTTGCTGGGATTTTAGTCCCGGAGGGACGTCCAGCTTAGCGAGGGAATTCATCCCCTCGTTTTCGTTAGAGGGACCATGCATCAAACCCTTTTTTGCACCTGCGGCCGCGCCCTGCCCCCCTCCCTCCCCAACCCCACAGGAGAGGGGCCATTGAAAACGCTTCCGCGTTTATTAACCTCAACAACCTGAAAATGACAAAGAATATCAACATAGACGTAGACGAAAGAGGCTACTACGGCCGCTTCGGCGGTGCCTACATTCCCGAAATGTTGCACCCCAACATCGAGGAATTACGCCAGAAATATCGTCTGATGACGGCGGACCCCGAATTCAAAAAGGAATTCGACGCCCTGCTCAAAGATTACGTCGGCCGACCAAGTCCTTTATATTTTGCTAAGCGCCTGAGTGCGCACTACGGTACCAATATTTACCTGAAGCGCGAGGACCTCAACCACACCGGCGCGCATAAGATCCATAAGACGATTGGCCAGATATTGGTCGCCAAACGACGGGGCAAAAAGAGGATCAATGCGGACACCGGCGCTGGTCAACACTGCGTTGCCACCGCACCGGTATGTGCTTTGGGCGGGAGAGAATGTGTC
>JBGCFZ010000519.1:0-5389 GCA_045110355.1 Lewinella sp.
CGACCGCGACAGCAAGCGCCTCACCGTGAGCCACAGCCGCTACGTCAACGACATCCGCAAGGAAGCGAAAGACCAGGTGTACAAAGAGCGCACGCAGGAGCGCGAAGATACCCGTCAGGCGATCAAGAAGACGTCTGCCAATATCGAGCGTTCTACGCTTGGTGATCTCTCCGCCTTCGAGCAGCTCCGCGAGCAACTTAGCGGTAAGGACGACGACGAAAAATAAGCTTTATTTCCCTTTAAGAATTAGGCCACCCTTTCTGTACGAAAGGGTGGCCTTTTTGTTTAAAATCCTTTCTGAAAATTTATTTTTCTTGAAAACTTGTAGCTTAGGGTATGAAATACTTGTACTTAAGCCTTTTATTACTCAATTACATCAACGAGATATTTGCTAATAACAATTGTCGTAGCTTCCCTATTCAGTATTATCACTTAGTACAAGAAGCTCCAACTGAAAAGGAGCTATCAACCTTTTATTTAAATAATGAGTGCGACAAACGATATTACTTTGCGGGCAAGATGATTAACGCCTATCAAGAAGGTGATCTAACGTTGATGCACAGTTGTTTCGAAAAAATCATATACCACTCTAAACAATACCCTAAAAGTGACGAGTTAAGCCTTCTGTTAATATATTTATATTCTAATTATTTAGAGGAAACAGGCGATGTAGTAATAGCAGGGTCTTATTATTCTTATCTTAAACTACATTCGCAGAGTAATACAGCTTTACACTTCTTAGCCAAAGTAGCCCATGCAGGAGTATATTTAAGTCAGGAGGCTATCATACTTTTAACTAATGACATCATGAACAAAGTGAACTCATCTCAAAATATTACTCCTGAGCAAAGAATGGCAATCATTATGAAATCTGGGCACCTATTGCCTAATGACTTAAGCGTAAATTTCTACAAAAACAACTATCTGAGTTACAAAGAATACCCGTCAAAAAAAATCACGAACTTGTTCTTATCTCATATAGAACACGGCATATCCCAATCTGATGAGGCCCCTCCACAAAAAATTTTAGATGAAATTAGAAATAACACTAGCAAGTTCGCACTAGGCGGAAACAAAGGAGTGTGGAACAATACATTAGCAATACGGTCATTAAATGACCATGACTATGGTTCATATCTTAAATTTTCACAAAATGCTTTACTAGATAATATTGGACCATTTGAATCAAAAGAACAATTAATCGAATTAATTAAACAGCTACAAGTTGTCCCTGTAATTGAGCTCTTTAGATATGCAAGAAGTAATCTATATCAAACAAGATTAGGCAAAGGAATAGAACCCGTCATTGATGCATTTGACATTTATACTTTCGGATATAATAATCTTTTAAAAGACAAATTACTATCCGTAAATTTAATTGTAAGTGAAAAGGACAACAATACTATAATAAAGTACACCCCCCTAATAGTAGGCACCTACTTATACCAAAACACCAACGACCTTTCCTACCTCAGTCGCAGTATTTCCATCCTCGATGGCTTCTCCAGCGGCGGCAGCCAGTACTGGACCCTGGCCCGACAAAAAATGCGCACCGACAAACGCTTCACCGCAGCCATTCAAGAAGAGCGCGCACTGGCGGAAGGCATGAAATACTTAGCACCGGGAACTACGCTGGCAGAAATCCGTCAACGACAACTTGCTTTTGAAGAACATCGCGAGCAGATGAGTGAGGACTTTTCTGAGTTCTATGAAGAGCTGACGACTGGTTATAAAATCGACCTGAAAGAAGTCCAACAAGACTTAGCCGTCGACACCACTGGTTTAGTAGCCTTCTACCAAAATGAAACCATTCTCTATCGCCTCTTCATTGCCCCCGACACCATTGATATTGCGACAATGAACGGCAATCGCGCGGAAGTCCTGGAACTAACCTCAGAATTGGCCGAGACCATTCCGTCAGGCAAGTCCATAGCACACACCAAGGAAGCCTCCCGCAGGCTGTACCAACTCCTCTTCGCTGGCCTCGACAGTATGCTGCCCGAGCGCATGCACATAGTCACCACCGGAGCATTAGAGGACGTCCCCTTTTCCGCGCTGCGGCGAGACATCGAAGATGGTGATCCTCGTTACCTAGGGCTAGAGTGCGCCATCAGCCGCCAGACCTCCATCCGGGAGATGCAGCTGCTGGAGGAACTCGACCTTGACCCGAGGTACGCACAGCCCTTGGGCATGGCACCGGATTTCAGCAATGAATTCCTCCAGGCAAGTGACCTGCGGCAGGCAGGATTCAAACTCCCGCCTTTGGTCTTCAATACCGAAGAGGTACAAGAGCTGGAGGACCGCAGTGCTGGCCAATACTACTACGATGCCACCGCAACGATCAACCATTACGTACAGAATGCGTCGGACTACGGCATCATCCACCTGGCCACCCACGCCATCAGTAGCCAGACGGACGGTCTTCGCAGCCACCTATACCTGCTGGATGACGACGGTGAACCGACTCAGCTGTACGCCTCCGACATTGGTGATCAAACCCTGAACGCCAACCTGGTCGTACTCAGCGCCTGCGAGACGGGTGGCGGTGGCCGCCACATCAACGAAGGCAAAGTCGGCCTGACCAAAGCCTACCTGGCCGCTGGCGCCCGCAGCGTGGTCTCATCAAATTGGGCGGTCGACGACCACGCCACCGCCGAATTAATGAGCAGCTTTTATGCACGGCTGGAAAGTGGGGACGCCCCCCATGAGGCACTTCAGTTTTCCCGCAAAGCTTATTTGGAACGCCATCCCGATGCAGCGCCTTACAAATGGGCGGCCTTCGAAGCCTACGGCGGGATGAAGCCGGTAAGCTGGAACCAACAAAATAGCTGGTGGCCGACGGTAGGCTTTGGTGTCGGCGGAATTCTGTTACTCTTACTGGGTACTCGCGCGCTCCGTCAGAGGGCACAAATAAGTTAGTGTAAGAAAATTCTTACTTTCTGACGTATTGATAGTGACCCTGCACTAGTTTCACGTCAGAAGAATCGGGCAGCGATTAACTTGCACTGCTGCTCATCAAACTATTCAACTAAACAATTCTTACTACATGAAGAATCTATTCTCTTTTATCCTGCTGATGGTTCTTTCTTTCAGCGGCCTGCAAGCACAGACTTTGGAGGAACTAAAGGCAGATAAGGCAAAACTCGAAGCAGAGCAAAAAGCGGCACAAGCGGCTGCCGATGCTTTTAACGGCGACATTGGCGCCCTGGCTAAGCAGATTGAAGTACTCTCTGGCTGGCAAACCGGACTAACCGGACTAATTGGCCTGAACTTTAACAACTCTTCCAACTGGCAAGCAAATGCCAACCGGAACAGTTCATCTTCGACCCTGAACCTGGGCATCAATGCTTTTGCCAACAACATCAAGGAAAAGACTTTCTGGAGAAACACCCTAACCAGTAACATTAGCTGGCAGGGCCTCGACAACGACACCAAAGACGACATTGAAGGTGGTGGTTTCCTCGAAAACCGCAACGGAGATGTACTGATCGCATCTTCTCTGTATGGTCTTCGTTTTAGCCCAGACCTCGCAGCAACTGGTTTACTAGACCTGAATACTTCCGTATTCAACTTCCTGGCCCCTGGTACTGCCGATATCGGTATCGGTGCTACCTGGACACCATCTGCTATCCCTAACCTCGTGGTAGTTGCTCACCCACTTACCTACCACTTCGCTTTCTCCGGCTTTGACGGAGTAGAAAGCCAGTCGGCCCTGGGAGCAAAAGTAAAGGCAACTTACTCGCTCGGGCTGCCCGGCGGTGTCACCTGGTCCTCCAACCTTGGTGTCTTCCTTCCTTACTCCAGCACTAAAACGGAGATCATGTTTTTCGATGAGGCAGGTGTAGAACAGACCAGTGAAGAAGGCCTGTTCGAGTATACCTGGATCAACTCTTTCAACATTGCTGACCTCTGGAAGGGCGTTGGTGTCGGCTTCACGGTGGGTATCCGCCAGGCAGGTTTCGAGTACCCTCCCGGACTGCAGTCTTACACTGCACTGGGCTTGACTTACGGGTTCTAAATTGACCGGCTGAAGCATCTGGTGGCGCGGCCGCAGGTGCAAGGTGAGTTAACACGCAAGGAGGCGATGTGGACAGACTGTCTGCATCGCCTCTTTTACTTTTAACAAACACTATGCGTAGCGATTGACTTTAGTCCATGCGACAACTGTTGTGGACTAAAGGCCACTACTACGCGGAAACGTCACCCAAATTTCAGCCGTACCTTGACACAAATTCCGCTACATGACACACCTTCGGGCTAACGGTAAACTTTTACTTACGGCAGAGTACTTCGTTCTTGATGGAGTTCCAGCCCTAGCGGTACCGACCAAAGCGGGGCAACGATTTACGGTATCGCCGGCGAAGCCCGGCGCTGAGCATGACCTATACTGGCGGGCTTTTGACGTTGCGGGGGAGCGGTGGTTCAGCCATGCGTTTGACCGGCATGAATGGATGCGGCCACCTCATCAGGCTAAGAATCAAGAAGAAGATACCGCCACCAGAATCTGCCAGGTGCTTCGCGCTGCAAAGGCCTTACGCCCTGGCGGTACAAACCACATCAGTGGTCTTGAAGTAATGACCCACCTGGAGTTCGACCGCAAGTGGGGCTTGGGCAGCAGCTCTACGTTAATCGCCATGGTCGCCGAATGGCTGGAGGTAAATCCATATGCCCTACTTGACACCACCTTCGGTGGCAGTGGCTACGATTTGGCCTGTGCCGTGGCTGACGGGCCAATCCTCTATGAGCGGAACGGAACCACCCCAAAAGTGACGAACCTGGATTGGCAGCCAAACTGGTTACAACAAACCTACTTCGTTTACCGCAACCAAAAGCAGAATAGCCGGGAGGGTATCCGGGCGTACCGAGAGCAAACGATCACTAACGCCGTAAAGGAAGAAATCGGCAGCATCACTACTGCTCTTTTATCCCCTACCCTGCACCTGCGCGCCGCCGCCCAACTGCTGCTGCGTCACGAAGCCATCGTTGCCCAAACACTCGGCTTACCCACCGTACAAGAAGAATTATTTACAGATTTTCCGGGACAATTGAAAAGCCTTGGCGCCTGGGGTGGAGACTTTATTTGGGCCCTGAGTGAAGAAAGCCCTGAAAAAGTGCGGCGGTATTTCAACGAGCGGGGGTATGAGACGGTTATTGATTATGATGACATGGTGCTTTAGGTTGATTTACCGAGCACTTCCAAAATTTTGCGGTACACGTACAGTTGTACCGCTAACCCCTCCTCCCCATGCCAAAATGGAAACCCGCCATAATCCGCCGCATAGAACAACGGACCCCCACCGTCCGTAGCTTCTGGCTCGAGCTACCAGATCGGGAATGCCTCGATTTTCGCCCCGGCCAGTTCCTTACCTTGGACTTACCCATCGGTGAG
>JBGCFZ010000520.1:0-6886 GCA_045110355.1 Lewinella sp.
GAGGAGGCAACCAAAGTGTTTGAAGAGGCCAAAGCTTTGCTAGGTCAGGTCGTCAAAGAAAAATGGATTCAGGCAAAAGGCGTTATCGGCTTCTGGCCGGCTAATGCCGTAGTTGATGAAGACACCATTCAGGTGTATGCAAATGAGGCGGGGCCGCAGGTGCAAGGGGAAGACGTAATGGAGCAAGGGGGAAAGAAGGGGGATCATCTCCTTTCTTCCGTTACCCCCTTACCTCTTTATCACCTTCGGCAGCAAAGTAAGCGGGCAAAGGGCTTACCTAACCTTGCGCTTACAGATTTCATTGCACCTGCGACCGCGCCTCATCAGGATTATATCGGTGGGTTTGCGGTAACTGCAGGTGTCGGAATCGAGCCACACATACAACGCTTCGAAGCTGCGGGAGATGACTACAATGCCATCATGCTCAAGGCCCTGGCCGACCGCCTGGCCGAAGACTTCGCCGAACGAATGCACCAACGGGTCCGGATGGAGTTTTGGGGCTATGCTCCCGAAGAGTCCGTGTCCAACGATCAACTGATTGCCGAACAGTACCAAGGTATCCGCCCAGCGCCCGGCTACCCCGCCTGCCCCGAGCATACGGAAAAAGAGAAGCTCTGGCAATTACTTGACGTCGAAGCCACTACCGGCATGAAACTAACCGAGAGTATGGCCATGTATCCCGCCAGCTCAGTTAGTGGATGGTATTTCAGCCATCCGGAAGCCAAATACTTCACCGTCCGGGGGCTTAAAGACGATCAGGCAGCCGACTACGCCGCTCGGAAAGGATGGGACGAAACTACTGCGGAACGGTGGCTTGCTCCGATTAGGTGATGAGGTTCAGTTTTCAGTACTTAGCGGTCAGGATTCAGCATTTAGAATTTAGGGTTCAGTTTTCAGTACTTAGCGGTCAGGATTCAGCATTCAGTATTTAGGGCTCAGTTTTCAGTATTTAGTAATAAGGTTTCAGTATTTAGGGCTCAGCAAGTAGAAAGTAGTTTCCAACACATCGTGCCTGAACCTTGAGTCCTGACACTGAATACTGCCCCCTAAAACCTGAACACTGAGCCCTGAACACTGCTCCCTGAATCCTGAACCCTAAACCCTGAACCCTGCTAACTTCCTAATAACCAGAGAACAATTCGTTGATAAAAGATCATATGTCTTATATTTGTTGTGTACTTGACCGGCCCACCGAACAACATACAGGGCCATTTGCGTTATGGTCAAGACGTTAACCAACGATACCATTTATCTTATGAAAATTTTACTCACCACATTATTCGTTTTTACCACCTTGATGCTTAGTGCTCAGACGGAAAAACCACCATACTGTGAGGAAGGCCCCGCAACCTACGGCAGTGTAGCAGCCATTCCCGGAGGCACGACGCCCCCACCACTGCCACGGTTTACCACAACACCAACTAAAGAGCATAAGGTCCAGGTTGCCATTCTTCGCTATACCGATCCGTCCGAATATCCTTTTCACCCGAGTCTGGTAGCCCGCTACCGCCCCTGCGAGCAGGTTTGGGTAGTGGAGAGCCGTGAGAGCTTTCCAAATCGTGCCGATGCAGCAGCACTGCAAGCAAAACTCAAAGATCTTGGGTACAGCGGCGCTTACATCACTGACCTTATGGGATACCAGTAAACTTATTGTTCACGATAGGGCATTGTCCTTATCTTTGTGTCCATAATTAATTACTACCATGAGAAATTTCTTGAATTTCCTGACCGTTATTTGCTTCGGTCTTATGCTGTCAGCCTGTGCTGGAAGCGAAACACAAACTGCCGAGTCTACGAAGGAAGCGCCAGCTACTGAAACAACTGAGGTTGCAGGTGTTTTCGGTGCCGAATTTACGCCTTCAGAAGTTGTTCCTGCTGATAAGCTGTTGTCGACTTACGAGACCTCGCTCATCGTCGATACCCTTCAAACAACCCTCCGCGGTACCGTCAATGAAGTATGTCAGGCAAAAGGTTGCTGGATGACCATTGCGGCAAGCGACGAAGATGAGATGATGGTGAAGTTCAAAGACTACGGGTTCTTTATGCCAATGGACATCAGTGGCCGGGAGGTTATCATGCGCGGAATGGCTTACTACCAGATCACGCCAGTTGATGAACTTCGGCACTATGCTGAAGATGCCGGGAAGTCTGAAGAAGAAATTGCTGCGATCACCGAGCCTAAGCGTGAACTCCGGTTCCTGGCCGATGGTGTTCAACTCTTAAGCGATAAGATGTAATCTGATCGGATAAAAGGTGGCCAGAAGGCTGCTCCTTAAGACCCGTTTGCCCGTAAAAAGGTAAACGGGTCTTTGTTTTTATTAGATCATTTGTTTTCATTAAATCATAATTTTGCTTGGTTTTGTAGTGTAAATGATTGATTTGTAATTGTTTGCGTTTTTGGCATTATTTTTGATTAGGTTTAGTGGTTTTATTGTAAGCCTATTGTTCAGATATCACCTTCACTACATGACCACCCAAGAATTTACCAAGCAGATTAATCAACTAGAAAATTTACTTTTCTCTTTTGCGCTCCGACTTACGCGTAATCGGCATGATGCCGAAGACCTGATGCAGGAAACCAGCCTTCGGGCTTACCATCATCGGGAGAAATTTACGATGGGGACCAATTTCAAGAGTTGGGTATCTACCATAATGCGTAATACGTACATCAACCGATACCGGAAGATGAAAAGCAGAAAGCACGTTAATCAGCCTATCGAGGACTTCTCATTTGCGCTGGAGAGCAAGAATGCGATTCCGAACAAAGGAGAGCACGACATGCGTATGAAAGAACTGAGGGAGATGATGTCCAGCATTGGAAACCTCTACAGCGTGCCCTTCCTGATGTTTTACCGGGGGTATGAGTACAAAGAGATCGCGGCTCACCTGAACATCCCCATCGGAACCGTAAAAAGCCGGATTTTCCTGGCTCGGCAACGGATGAAACTGGCGATTGGAGACCGTTACCAAAACTAGTCCCCTGTAAACTAAGTATTCGCTGGTTGCTGAATGCAACTTTAATTCGTCCCGGGTTTTTACTTATCCTAAAGTAAACGTAGTCATCGTATGGACGAGGAATTTCTCCAGCAACGCTTCAAGGATCATTTACGTACAGAAAAACTTCCTTCTTCCTTACTCGCTCAGGAATGGCTTGAGGGGCTACTGCAATTTCTTTTTCCGGAGTACAGCCCGGTAAAATTTGCGAGTGACCGCGGATTTCGTCTGCATTACCAAACCAATGACTTGCGTTTGTATACCATCCTGGACGGACTGGCGGACGAACTCCAGGAGCCGCCTGCCACCATCAGAGATGCTTTTGAAGCTGCTGTGCCTGCCATTTATCAATCGCTTTCTGAGGATGCTGATGCCATACTCGCCGGAGACCCGGCGGCACGAAGCCGTACGGAGGTCATCAGTACTTATCCTGGGTTTTATGCCCTGGCCGTTCATCGGATAGCGCATCGCTTGTGCCGCCTCGGGGTTCCCCTGATCCCAAGAATATTGAGTGAGATTGCTCACCGGGAAACGGGCATCGAAATTCATCCGGGAGCGACCATCGGCCGTCGTTTTTGCATTGATCATGGTACTGGCGTAGTCATTGGTGAGACGGTTGAAATTGGCGACGACGTAAAGATGTATCAAGGGGTAACGCTTGGTGCTTTGTCCGTTCGAAAAGACATGGCGAGAACCAAAAGGCACCCAACCATCAAAGACCGGGTAATAATTTACGCCGGTGCGACCATTCTGGGAGGAGATACCGTAATTGGGGAAGATTCGATCATCGGCGGTAATACCTGGATTGTTAAAAGCGTGCCAGAGAAAAGCAGAATTTATTACGGTAAGAAATAGCCGCTCGCCCTTATCCCGATAGAATTGGCACGAAGCGACAGTTTTCTAGCGCCTCACCTCGTAAATCCGCAACTTTTAGGGCTTGGGATAACCTGTCTTTTTCGGGCAGACAGCGTACTTTTACGGTCCCAAAAAAATCTGAAATGAGAGTTGCAGTTGTTGGCGCCACCGGTTTGGTCGGTAGCGTAGTCTTTGAAGTGCTTCGCGAGCACAAATTTCCAATTACCGAGTTATTGCCTGTCGCTTCGGCACGCTCTATTGGTAAAATCATTTCTTACGATGGAAAGGATTATCCCGTCATTGGCATGGAAGACGCCATCAGTCGACGGCCCGACGTAGCCATTTTCTCCGCAGGGGGAGGCACGAGTACGGAGTGGGCGCCAAAGTTTGCTGAAGTCGGTTGCGTCGTAGTCGACAATTCGAGCGCCTGGCGCATGGATCCTACCAAAAAACTGGTAGTGCCGGAGGTAAATGCACAAGAACTGAGTGAGAACGACCTGATCATCGCCAACCCGAATTGTTCCACCATTCAGATGGTCCTGACGCTGGCCCCATTGCACAAAGCTTTTGGCATCAAGCGTTTGGTCATCTCTACCTATCAGTCCTTTACTGGTACGGGAGTGCCGGCAGTAAAGCAGTACGAAGCCGAGAAGCGGGGAGAGGATACGGCCGGTACCGACCGCCCATATCACTACCCGATCTTTGAAAACTGTATTCCTCATTGCGATGTCTTTCTGGACAATGACTACACCAAAGAGGAAATGAAACTGGTCCACGAAACCCGAAAAATACTTGGAGACGACAGCATCGCCATTACCGCCACGGCAGTCCGTGTACCGGTCCACGGTGGTCATAGCGAAAGCGTAAACGTTGAGTTCCACCGTCCTTTCGAAGTGGACAAAGTCCGTGAACTGCTAGCGGCTACGCCGGGCATCATCGTTCAGGATGATCTGAAAAATAATGTTTACCCCATGCCTTTGCTGGCCAAGCACCAGGACGAGGTCTTTGTTGGCCGGATTCGCAAAGATGAATCGATCGAAAACGGACTCAATCTTTGGATTGTATCCGACAACCTACGGAAGGGAGCGGCGACCAACGCGGTACAAATTGCCAAATATTTGGTAGAAAATGAGCTAATCGGAGACAAAGTGGCAGGCTAGCACGTTTATTAAGTGTCAGGTGGTTGCCGCTTAGGCCTTCCTCCTTACCTTTCGACTTATCCGGCGCGAACGCAGGAGCAAGCAAAGTAGTGTGGCAGGGTTTTTGCAACCCTTCATTAACCTTTGTGCTTATGGCTCCTCTGTTAGGCCATTATGGGTATACTGAGCAACTAATGAATTACCAGAATGATCCGCTGATCATTTGCTGCGATTAACTGAACTTAAAGAATTACCGCCGTCGGGATCAACCAAATATTCCGACACAACGCTTACTGAAATGAGAAATCGAATTGCCGTCTGGGGGCGCGACGCCCAGGAAAACCGCGTACTGATCACGATCGAGCTGCAAGTTTCCGACAACATCGTCCGCATCCAAACCTATCCGGAGAAAGTAGTCTCCGATGATGTGTTCAAGGCCTTTATGGACCAATGGCGCAAAAACAAAGAAGTTGAACTGCCAGAACCCGACCGCGTAATTGCCCGGGAACTTAGTGTCTCCGATGGGCTGCTGCCCGACGACCTGAAGGCAGAACAAACGGACATGATCCTACGCGCTCAAACGGAGTGGCACTTTCACGTCCTGAGCGATAAACTGGCACAGAGCTACAAATCCGAACTCGCCGAGATCGAAGACCGGATCGAACGCGCCGGTGAGTACTCTTCCGAACTTTGGAACCAGGCCAAAAATTTCTGGCAAAAGGTCCAGGGGCAGCTGCAGGACAAAACGCTCCTGAGAGAGCAAGGCAATGATATCCGCAAGCGTGTGGACAAGTCCTTCGAAAAGCTCAAAGCTATGCGCGATGAGCTCAACTCTAAGTACAAGGAAGAATCCGTCAAGCACGTAGCCAAATTCGGTGAACTTCTTGAAGATGCGGAAAAAAGAATCAACGAAGGAACGCACCTCAATAAGGTTTTTAATGACCTGAGGGAGATCCAAAAGAAGTTTCACAACGTAAAGTTCACCCGGGAAGATCGCGATGCGATCTATAGCCGAATCGACGCTGCCTTTAAGGCCGTGAAAGCTAAGCGTGGCGATGGTAGTGGAAATAACCGGAATGCCGGCCGTACGCAATCACGCCTGGATGGTCTGATCAAAGCGATGGATCGGATGCGTAGTGGGATTGGCCGCGATGAAAATGACCTCAAGTTTGAGCGTCGTCGTATCGAAAAGACCGACGGTCAGCTAGAAAAGCAAATTCGGGAAGCTAAGGTCGTGATGATAGAGAGCCGTATTGCCAGTAAGCAAATTAAGCTGGATGATATGGTGAAGACCAAAGCGATGCTCGAAAAGAAGATTGAGCAGGAAAAAGCCAAGGCCGAAAAGAATGCCAAGAAAGCTGCCGAACGAGCAGCTGCTGATGCTGCTAAAGCCAAGATCGCCGCTGATATGGCCAACCGGGTCGTTAGCCCGGAAGAAAAAGAAAAACTTGAAGCTGCTGCTGCAGCTATTGCCCAGGGGAAGAAAAAGAAAGGTGGCCGCACTAAACCGGAGGACCGTACTCCGGAGAACGTGAAGAGCATGGTGGCCTTCAGTGAAATTACTGGCGGTGAAACGCCAGAAGAAGCACCTTCCATTGCTGAAAAAGCAGGCGACGCTATTGCCTCCGCAATTACTACGGTAGGCGCTGCGGCCGAGCAGGTAACTTCAGAAGGTGGTTTCCTTGATCAGCTGGGAGATGTAGTCGCCGCGGCAACCGAAAGTATTTCCGAAACATTTGAAGACGTTTCCGATACAGTGAAGGCCGTGGCCCAGGTGGCCGCAGAGAAACTCGACCACGCCGCTGACAAAGTAGAAGACGTCGTTGAGGATGTTGTTGAAGTAGCTTCGGATAAGATGGAGCAGGCAAAAGAAAAAGTAGAAGATGTTGCCGAGGTGG
>JBGCFZ010000521.1:0-8026 GCA_045110355.1 Lewinella sp.
AGGTATAATCTCGTATATCTACCTGCCAGATAACAAAAGCTAAAATCAGCGCTCAATATACTACACGTGTAGTACATTCGTTCTTGCCTAAAACCCCACTCCATGCGTTACTTGCCCCTGCTCTTACTACTCTTCCTCTGCACCAGCGTCCGCGCCCAAAAAATTGAAGTGCCGAAAGGCTACAGCCCACAAATTGGTGTCGTAGTATCCATGCTGGAAGACCTCAAATCACGGGTTACCCGTAGCGTTGCCAACCTCAGTGTGGAAGAAACCGATTTCCTGCTCGACGACAAGGCCAACCGCATCGGCGCCATGATCTATCACCTGGCAGCCACCGAGAAATACTACCAGCGCTATACCTTCGAAGGCACTGGTTTTTTGCCCGAAGACGCCCACTGGGAATTTGCTCAGGACCTGGGAACACCTGCCCGCGAGAAACTGATTGGTAAGCCCATACGCTTCTACCTGGACCTATGGGATGAAGTCCGCGCTGAAACCCTCCGCCAACTGAAAACCAAAGATGATAAGTGGTTCAACGCCAAAGCTGGCGGCAGCCGCAACATGAACAACCATTGGGCCTGGTACCACGTGATGGAACACCAAGCTAATCATATGGGGCAGATTCGGTTGATCTCGGGGCGATTCCCTCGGTAGTTGCCGTACCCTATGGAGCAGTGCTTATTTTTGTCAATGCTCCTCCCAGAATTACTCCAGGCTAACTTCCGCCTTTCTCCCGCCAAAGCGGAAGAAATCGTGCCGCTATTCCATGAAGACCACCTCGAAAAAGACGATTACTTCCTGCGCCGAGGCTGGGCTCCGGCGGGTAATATACCTAAGTCAAAGTGGTTTGGGTATAAGGACATCACGCAATGGATATTCACGCCCGATTACTTTGTAGCGGACCTCAACTGCCTCCTCTTCGGCCAACCCGCCCGTTGGAATGTTCAAGCGCCGGAGTCTTCCGTATTAGTCACCTTGCCGGAAGAAAACTACCTCCGTATATCCGAGGTGGTACCCAATTGGGACCTTCTTGAAAAACAATTCCTAGTGGGTGAGGAACGTTTTTCTGGCCTACTCGTCCTGCCCTTCCGCAAAAAACTGGAGACTGAAACGAAGGCAGATTTTATCGCTATGAACGAGGCACTTCGGGACCGGATACTCCAGCTAAAAGCTGGGGATGTCGCCAGTTAGTAATGCCTCACAATACTAATGCAGGCGAGCGCTAATATTTCTCCGCAACTAATTTCCCTCCGCACTGTGAAACTTTCTCCCAAGCAAGTACCTTTGTAGTTACTAACCGGGCCTATAGCTCAGCGGTTAGAGCGCCGGACTCATAATCCGTCGGCCCCAGGTTCAAATCCTGGTGGGCCCACACCCAGAAATGCTTTGCATTTCTTCGTCCTTTCGCCCGCGTGCGAAACAAAACGGAAAGCCCGTCTGATCTTTCGATCGGTCGGGCTTTCTTTAGTTAAGATAATTGGCAGTTCTTGAGAACTTGTTGGGGAAATGGGGATTCCGAATTAGAAGCCCATGTCCACGACTTCAACGCCGCTGAGGTCAAGTACAGACTTGTCCATTTCTCCTTCCCCAATTTTTATTTCTTTGAAATTCATGCGGAATGTCTTGCCTCCATCGGTAGTTGTTGATTCGATAGGGAAGCCTTTGTAACCACCGGCCAAAGAGGCTGCATTAGGGCCACCGCCCCGGGGGGAAGCTCCGGCCATGCCCGCAAAACTGCGGTAGACTTCCTGAGCGTCAAAATTCAGATCCTGGGTTACCCACGATACTGTAGTTGTCCCTTCTTTGGTGTCCTTTACGATAAACTTTTCACAGTTATAACCATCTACCTGCTTACGCTCGCCGGTGGCCTCGAAGGTGAAACGGCCTTCTTCTATTTCTGCAGTAGCATTGTCGATCATTTTGCCCATGCGGGGCACCCGCATACGGAACGCAGAAGATTTTCCATTTTTGGTGGTAGTCACCATCGTCGTCTTACCGTCTTGCGTATTAAGGATCATCCGGGAACTGCCATCTTCCACCTTATCGGAGAACATGTGCATGCCGAATTGATCGGACACTACTGCCATCTTAATGGTCGACTTATTTTCTTTGCCGTTCTTTTTCACTTCGGTAACGGCCATAGTCAGGCTGAAGGAAACCGGATTGGTGTAGGGTTGCCAGGGGTCAGCATTGCCGCCCATTGCGTTTCCGTAGTTCCCGCTTTCATCGCCCGCTGCGGCGCCACCACCAGATGGTGATGAACCTTCAGAACGAGGAGAATTTGTAGCTGTAGTGGCCGGAGCATTGGGGTCTTCAGCGCCTACCTCTTTCTTTTTTTTCTTCTTCTTAAAGAGGTTTCCTACGGCATTAAAGGCATCGTCGACGGCACTGTCTACTTTTTGATTAACCTTTGAATTGGCCCTGTTTTCGGCACGGTTCTTAGCACGGGTGCCAGCACGTTCAGCAGTTGTTTGTGCGAACATGCCTAAGCTTAGAAAAAGAACAACGAGGGTAAGAAAGGAGCGAAAATTCATGATGTTAGATGCTTGATTGTGAGTGCCATACCAATAGTGGTTGGCAGTTGGTTCGCCTCTCTATGCCTTTAAAAAGTCCTCCGTTACACTTATCAATAAAAAAAATCCGAACCTAAATCAAATTTCGTACGTCTAAACGTCAAGCAGCTTATCTGCAACATCCCATTGACTACAAACAAGTAATCTCTAAAACAACATGGAATTTCGCGAGAACTTCGGCCGACTTAGCTTTATTGCTTTTCTAATGCTCCTCTACATCAGTCTTTTTTTACTCCCTCAACTAGGCACTTTGGTGTAAGCACTTGATTAAGAAAAACGCCAGCAGCGATGAAGATTTCGCTTTCTGTGGTCTGGTGGTAAAGTTTGCTTCGTGATGTCTTTGATCTCGGTTGCCCCCTTAATGAGTCCTTCCTCAAGCTTAAATTTCCGGGCGTTGGTCAGGAAGTACAATTTACCTCCTTCATTAAGCTTGGGCAGGCAGTAATTGATCAGCTTGGGGTGATCTTGCTGCAAATCAAACGGTTCGCGCATGCTTTTCGAGTTCGAGAAAGTGGGCGGAGTAATCACGATAAGATCGTACTTGAGCAGGTTAGGCTTTTTTAGCCACGGCATGATGTCTTCCCTAATAAAACGGTGCTTGTCGGTCTCAATCTCGTTGAGGACGAAGTTCCGTTTCCCCCACTCCAGGTAGGTATTGGAGGTTTCGAGGATGTCCACTCGGTAGGCATCTGCAGCAGCGGCGTAGGTGCCCAGCGCGCAGGTGTAGGCAAAAAGGTGCAGCACCCGCTTCCCTTTGGCCTCTTTGGCTACCATCATCCGAAGCTCCCGCTGGTCGCCGTAAAGCCCGGTGTCAAGGTAGTCCGTCAGGTTGACGATAAAGCCCAGGCCGTTTTCCACCACAGTAAACTCTCGCTGAGCGATGGATAATTTTTCGTATTGGCTGGTTCCGCTTTGCCGCTTTCGAAGTTTAAAGAACACCTGGTCTCTGCCTACACCGAGTACATCGGTGATGATCTCCCGGTAGGCCAGCTTACGGTCTTGATAGTCGTCCTCCGTCCATTCTTCCCCTTTTCGGTGATATAATGAAACGTAGACCTGGTCTGCGTAACGATCAATTATGATGGGGAATTCGTCAAGGTCCGCATCATAAACACGGTACACATCGAGCTCCTGACGTCGGGCCCATTTATCGTAGTGCTTCGCCATTTTACGGAGGCGGTTAGCGAAGGGAGCGTAATCTTTGGACATGGAGAGGTTGGTCTAGTGGAGCTATTGGTCTATTAGAATATTCGTAACCGCCCCACTGGGGTAAAGTTAGACCACATTAAGCAACTCGGACATTTTCAGGCGCGGCCGCAGGTACAGGAGATGTTTAAAATGCAGGCATTGTATCGCTGTCATCAATTTTACGTTCCGCTACTTGTACCAAGCTATGTCAAGCTAGTACAAGAAAACCGGTTAACGCCAGGGCACCCCCTCTACGCTACGCACAACAGCCTTCACCAATGCCCCCCGCTCAATATTGGTCTGAACCACCACCTGCAGGCCGTTATAACAGACAAACAGATAATCGGCCAATTCGGTAAGGTCAGCCTGCTTTTCCAACTTTCCCCGCACCTGCGCCCGCGCCAAAGCAGCCTGCATGATGGCAACAAACTGCTCACGACTCTCCGCAGCAAAGCCTAATGCTTTCGAACAGGAATTAGCCATTTCAGTTGTAGCATTCACTACATAACATCCCCTGGCCTTTGATTTACATTCCGGATGTGACTGCCGTGCCGTTGCCGTAAACAACTCGATCAGCGCCTGCCGAAGGTCTTCAGCCTCCGTCAAGTTCCTCTCCAGCCCCAACATACTCTCCTCGCGGTACATCGCTAAGGTTCGGTCATACAACTCCCGCTTACCACCAAAGGCCAGATAAATGCTGCTCCGGCTGATCCCAAGATATTCTTCCAGGTCACGGATAGACGTAGCGGTGTATCCCCGTTCCCAAAACAGGTCGCGGGCTTTTTCCAGTACTGCTTGTTCGTCAAATTCCTTCGTTCTGGCCATGATGCTCAGTTGATGAATAAAATAGAAAAAGGGCCGGCTACTTACCGCTAAGGTAAGGCCGGCCCCCATATTCTGTGGTGGCAGTATCTACAGCGTAGCCATACCTCCGTCAATTTCCACCTCCGTTCCGGTCATGTAAGTACTACCGGGACCCGCGAGAAAAGCGACGTAGCTGCCGATTTCCTCCGCCTTACCAAAGCGACTCATTGGCACCTGACTTTTGATGTATTCGCCCATTTCTGTTTGCTGCTTTTCGTCCATTCCAGTGGCTCCAAAAAAGCCTGTATCAATAGGACCGGGGCTAACAACATTAACTCTTATTCCTTTTCCGACCAACTCAGCCGCCATGATTTTTCCAAGTGTTTTTACTGCTCCTTTAGTAGCTGCGTAAACACTAAAGTTGGCAAAGCCCAGTTGGTTAGCAATACTGGAATTCAGAATAATACTGGCGCCTTCCTTAAGATAAGGCAACGCCGCCTGTACGGTGAAGATCACTCCCTTCACGTTGACGTTGAACTGCTTGTCAAAGTTCTCCTCCGTAATATGACCCAATGGCGCAGGTTCCCCAAAACCGGCGTTGGCGAAGATGACGTCAATACGACCATAGTCGTTACCCACCTGCTCAACGAAGGCATTCGTTTCGGGTACACTGCCGGCATCCGCCACGTACACCTTGTCGAAAACATCTCCGTAATTAGTGCGAAAATCTTGGGCCCGGCCCTCATTCCTCCCTGCCGTTACCACCGTAGCTCCGGCGGCTTTAAGTGCTTTAGCCGAAGCCAATCCGATGCCGTTGCCACCACCAGTTACTAATGCAATTTTTCCCGTAAGATCAGCCATTTTTTTGCTGTATTTAAATGTGAGTAATTATTCTGTAACGATCATTACAGAATAAAGTTTACTTACTATCAAAAAAAATGCGCGCCGGAATATTCCGACGCGCATTTTTAATCTTTTGGCCAAAGCACTGTAAAATCAGCGATTATTCCGGCTTAGGCCCATCCTTACCACCGGAAGGCTTGGGGCCTCGGCCACGTCCCCGTCCACGTTGCTTGCGGTTAGGATCACGGGGTCCTTCATTCCGGGTGCGTTCGCCTCGAGGTTGCTCGTTATTGCCTTCTCTTTTTTCGCCACCTTCAGCAGCACGGGGATTGTCATTCCGGCCACCGCCACCGGAGCGGTTTCCACCTCCGGAACGATTTTTGCCGCCCCGGCCACGACCACCACCGCCGCCACGACGATCTCCACCGCGTCCTCCGCCACCACGGCGATCTCCGCCACGACCACGGCCACGGTCTCCGCCACGGTTATCCTTAAGGTGACCCGGCACCTCCAGTCGTTCTACTTTCATTTCCATCAACTCCTCGATGGCTTTAAAGCGCCGGCGATCATCTCCGCTGATCAGGGTAATGGCTTCGCCTTCGGCCGCTGCACGGGCCGTTCGGCCAATACGGTGGACATAATCTTCAGCATCCCCCGGCACATCAAAGTTGATGACCAGATCAATGCCGTTGATATGAATCCCCCGGCTCAGTACATCCGTTGCCACCACTACCTGAATGGCGCCAGAACGAAATTCGCGCAGGCGTTCTTCCCGTTCCTTTTGCTCCAGATCGGAGGAAACATCTTTTACTTTCGGATTCTTTCGCGCCAGCCGGCGGGTAAGTTCCCGCACCGTTTTCTTACGGCCACAGAAGATGAGGATACGATCCATCGTCTTCGTCTTCTCTTTCAGGATTTCTTCGATGAGCGCAATCTTAGCCCAGTCCGCTACGTCGTAAGCTTTCTGCTTGATTTTCTCAGCGGGCTTGGAAATAGCGATGCTGATCTCGACGGGATTCTTGAGGATATCCCGGCTAAACTTCCGAATCTTGTTCGGCATGGTGGCCGAATAAAACAGAATCTGGAGCTTCTCCTTCGGCAACATGTCAATGATCTTGAGCATGTCATTAACAAAGCCCATGTCCAGCATCCGGTCAGCCTCGTCGAGGACAAGGTGACGAACTTCGCTCAGGTCGGTATACCCCATATCGAGGTGGGCCATCAGTCGGCCCGGGGTGGCCACCACAACGGGCGCACCGGTTTTCAGGGCTTTTTGTTCCTGGGCCATACTGTGGCCGTCCCGACCGCCATAGATGGCAATGGAGCTTATTCTTGTGTGGTAGCTAAAAGCTTCCAGCTGCTGATCAACCTGCATGGCAAGCTCTCGGGTAGGTTCCAGAACGATGGTATCCACCTTAGTGGCCGGGGTATCACTCAGGTGGGTAAGAATGGGCAGTAAAAAAGCCGCAGTTTTACCAGTTCCTGTTTGCGCAACGGCCAACACATCTCTGCCTTCGAGGGAAGGAGGAATAGCTTTAGCCTGGATGGGGGTACATTTTTCGAAGCCCATATCATCGAGGGCGTCAAGGACATCATCGGAGATGTCTAATTCGTCAAAATAGACGATTTCTTCCTCCTGTTCTTCGGGGGCATTGTCTGGGGTAGAATCCATTATGTATTTGGCTTGTCTTGGGGATCCGCAAGCCGTATTCTCCCTGGCCCGCGTGCTTAAAATAGTAGGGTAGCCGGCATTCCGACGTCGCAAACATACGGAAAAGTAAGCCGGTAAGGTTTTGGGCGCGGCCGCTGGTGCCATGTAAGGGATAAAGAGAGCAAGGGAAGAAGGAACGTTGGAACTGCGCGACGGGTTAATAATTATTGGCTTCAGAAAAGCACTTCGTATTTCCGGTCTACCAACGATTTACCAAACGCCGAAGAAGACCGTTCTTCTACCAGCCGGTAGCCAAAGGCTTCGTAGAGCCCGACAGCAACCTTCTGTTCTTCTGTCGTCCATAAGTAAGAACTTTGGTAGCCTTTCTCCCGGGCAAAGACCATATACTCGTTCAACAACTTACGCCCCAACCCTTTGCCCTGAAATTCCGGCAGGATCAAAAAGAAACGCAACTGTGCCGCTCCCCCCCGCTCATGCAGCACCAGACTGGCCTGCCGTTTACCATCGGCATCCTCTACTATCCAGATGTGGCTACGTTCCGGATCATAAGCCTCGTAGAATTCGACCACACTTTTCGCTACGACATATTCAAACTTCTCCGTATAACCAAGTTCACGGTGGTAATACTCGGCATGTGCGGAGATCAGGAAACTCAAATCTCCAGGTAGCAGTGTGGTACGGATTTTCATCAGGTTGCAGGTTGCAGGTTGCAGGTTGCAGGTTGCACAAGAACCTGGCCACAGGCGATTCAACCAAGTTATCGGGAATCTATTTTCAAGAAAATTGCTAAAAACGCTTTTTTATTCACTAGTGCTTTGTCAGGTCGATTCTGTCGCATTAAATGCTGGTGAATTTTGCCTGCGGGCAAGGCGCTTGAACCGGAGTTTAGCCGTAGCTAAATGAGGATTCAAGCAACGCAGCCAGCGGGTAAAAGACGCCGCAGTTA
>JBGCFZ010000522.1:0-3962 GCA_045110355.1 Lewinella sp.
GAAGGGAATCAATCTTTTCTCTTGCCTGGCCGTAACAACCTTCGCTATACCACTTCGGTGGAAGATGAGGAAGATCGTAGTGCCGGCAAGCTGGATGTAGATCAAATCGTCGTTAACGCTGCGTGGATGGATGATGCTGACCTGGTTGACGGTGTCCGCCGGGGAGAGCAACAGTTGCCTTCTGGCGACCTCCGCTGGGCCTCAGGAGAAGGCCTTATTGCGGGCAGCGATTGTTATACTTGCCATAAGGAGCGGGCCGAGAACGTAGGCCCGGCCTACCTTGCCGTAGCTGAGCGCTACGATGATAAGCCCGCCACCATCAGCATGCTGGCGGCCAAGGTGATCAAGGGTGGCAACGGCGTTTGGGGAGAACGCCTAATGAGCGGTCATCCGGCCCTGAGCCAGGCAGATGCGGAGACAATGGTTGGCTACATCCTCAGCCTCAACGATGGCGGAAGGCTTCCACTGGCCGGAGGCGTTGCCCCGGGAACGGGGAGCGGCAGCTATGTATTGGCGGCAAGCTACCGCGATCAGGGTGGACGCGGTGCGCCGCCGCTGGTTGGGCAACGCGCAGTAGTATTACGCCCTACGGTGTTGCAGGCCGAAGCAGCCAACGACGGGTTGTACCGCGCAGCGGTACCGCAGGGCGGACAGAATAATGCCTTCAAAGTCGTCAACTTCCGTCCCGGAGGAGCACTACGCCTGGCTAATATCCACTTGGAGGGACTACGATCATTCAACGTAGGCCTGCACGCCAACGTCGCTAGTCTTCTGGAGCTGCGCTACGGCAGCCGCGACGGTGAGGTTCTTGCCAGCCAAACCCTTAGTCCAACCGAAGGTTGGAATACCTACGCTGAAGTAAAGCTTCGCCTTCCGGCAACGGTCGCCGACCTCCCCATCAACGACCTTTACCTGGTTTGGAAAGGAGAAGGTGGCGTTGCAGAAGATGATATGGGGCATCACCGGCCGGGGGATGTTGGATTTGTGGATTGGATTGGGGTGGAGTGAGAAGGTTTTCACTTACAATAGTCCTAAATCCAGAAGCAATTTTCTTCTTGCTATTCGGTCAAGCCTATTCACTTGTAACAATCTGACTGTTGCCTCACCGATTCTTGTTTTCGCCTCAATCAACCCTGATGTAGACAAATGAAAATGGTGTTCCCATTTTTGATTTCTAGGATCAAATAGAGGGGTAGCTTCACGCCACTCGTAGCTAAAAGCTACCACACTATCTCCCTTCCTTATATTACATTGCTGACAAGCGTAAGCAAGGTTCTCACTCAAAGTCGGGCCTCCTTGCTTTTCGGGAATAATATGATCCATATGGTGAGGCAATAAAGCTGTAGCGGCCGGCACTAGACAATACTCACAAGAAAAACCTGCTCTACGTTTTACTTCTTCTCGAAGCCATTCTGGGATATTAAGTTACGCTCAAGCTACCGTTCTATTTTTTGACTTGCCAAACGCTTTCGCTTTTGCCATCCCCACTAAATGATCCGCAAAAAGAAAGGTTTCCAATTCTTCTCGTTCATGATGAGAAAGTGTTCCTGCCTCATTCTTTTCCGACAAAAAATCGAAGCGGGATTGTTCACTTTCTGTTAAAGTAATAGCTAAAATTTTGTCCGGAGCAGGTGCATCCGAAAGAATTTCTACTACACGATTTAACAAGGAGAGTTCAGCTACCATAGAATTGGATTTACTTACTAAGGTAACGGTTTTAACGCGAATGAAGTTGCCATAATACAACGCAACCTAGATTAGATACGCTCGTCCTTTTATCTTTACTGCTCACTATTCAGCCCCAATCCACCACCAATGTTCCTAAGATCCATCTGCATTTTCGCCCTGCTAGCGCTCTTCGCCTGTAACGCCGACACCACCACCGGTGACACCACCGGTACATTTTCCATTCCCTTCGAGAAATTTGAGTTGGACAACGGTCTTGACGTGGTTTTCCACGTCGATAAATCCGACCCCGTGGTCGCCGTTGCGCTAACGGCGCACGTCGGCTCCGCACGAGAAAAAGAAGGACGGACCGGTTTTGCCCATCTCTTTGAACATCTCCTCTTCCTCGAATCAGAAAACCTTGGCAAGGGAGGGCTTGATGCCATGAGCGCCCGGATCGGTGGATCTGGTGCCAACGGATCAACCAATCGTGACCGGACCAACTACTTCCAAACCGTTCCGAAAGATGCCCTGGAAAAGATGATCTGGGCCGAAGCGGACAAACTTGGCTGGTTCATCAACACAGTTACCGACCCTGTACTGGCTAAAGAAAAGCAAGTCGTTAAGAACGAAAAACGGCAAGGTGTTGACAATCGTCCGTATGGCCACAATTCTTATGTGATCGACAAGGCACTTTACCCAAAGGACCACCCTTACAACTGGCAGGTCATTGGTTCACTGGAGGATCTCGACGCCGCTACGGTAGCCGACGTGCAGGAATTCTTCCGCCGGTGGTACGTGCCCAACAACGTCACCCTGGTGGTTTCTGGTGACTTCGACCCCAACCAGGCAAAAACCTGGATCAAAAAATACTTTGACGAGATTCCTGCCGGACAAGAAGTGAACAACATGGAGAAGCGACCGGGCAAATTGGCGAGTACCATCAAGCTCTACCATGAGGACAATTTTGCCCGACTGCCCCTACTCACCATGGTATGGCCAACGGTGGAACGGTACCACCCTGATGCTTATGCGCTCGACGTCCTGACTGAATACCTAAGTGAAGGAAAGGAGGCGTCATTTAACCAAGTGTTGGTAGACGATAAAAAACTGGCGCCTCAGGTCAATTTCTTCTCTGGCAATTCGGAGTTGGCCGGAGAAGCTCAGCTCTCCGTTCGTGCCTTCCCCGGCACCTCGCTCGATACCGTAATGGCCGGCGTTGAAACCGCTTTTGCCCGGTTTGAAGAAACGGGCATTTCCAGTAATGACCTACAACGCATCAGTGCCGGGCAGGAGACCAGTTTTTACAACGGCTTGTCTAGCGCACTGGGTAAAGGTTTTAACCTGGCGCAGTACAATATCTTCGCCGGCGATCCGGGTTTCGTAGAAAAAGACATCGAAAACATCCTTGGCGTTACGACTGCCGACGTGATGCGGGTATATGATAAATACATCAAAGGGAAACCCTACGTGGCCACCAGCTTCGTACCGAAGGGCGCCACTGAACTTGCGCTGACGGGGTCGACCAAAGCAAAGGTGGTAGAAGAGAAGATAGAAATCGGTGCAGAAGAAACATTCGATGCTTCCATTGTGGCCGAATATGAACCCACGCCATCCACTTTTGATCGTTCGGAGGAACCAGCATACAACGGTAAACTGGAGCCTACGCCGCCCACCGTTTGGCAAGCCACACTGGGGAATGCGCTGCAGGTATATGGTATCGAGAATACCGAAGTACCCCTCATCAATTTTGATCTCGTCATTGATGGCGGACAATTACTGGAAAGTCTCGACAAACCAGGTGTTACCAACCTGCTGGCCGAGATGATGACAAAGGGAACTAAAAACAAAACGACGGCCGAATTAGAGGCCGCCATTCAGAAGTTAGGGGCCAACATTAACGTCTTTGCTGGCCGAGAGGGCATCACCATTTCGGGCAATACCCTGGCCCGCAACTACGATGCGACCATGGCACTACTCCGGGAAATCTTGCTGGAACCCCGCTGGGATACGGAAGAATTGGAGTCGATCCGCCGGGAGACCCTCAGCGACATCGAAGGAAGAAAGGCACAGCCCAATGCCATTGCGCGGTCTGTTTTTAACGGACTGATGTACGGTAATAACAACATTCGGGGGTACGACATGCAGGGTACGGAAGCCTCCGTCACCGCCATTACCATGGCTGATCTGCAGGCATACTACGAGCGCAATATTTCTCCGTCCGTTGGTCGAATGCACGTAGTTGGTGCTTTGAGCGAAGCGCAGGTTTTAGCCCCACTCAAGCAAATGACAAAGCA
>JBGCFZ010000523.1:0-10448 GCA_045110355.1 Lewinella sp.
TTGGTACACGCTGGCTCACGAACCAATTTGTTGGGGGAGCACCCGACCGCTGCGGAGGACCTTCGGTTTTCGGCGGAGAAAAACGTGACTGCTGCAACGCCGCCCGCTTTTTTGGTCCATGCCGCCAACGATAAAGCGGTGCCGGTGGGGAATAGTTTGGCGTTTTACCAGGCATGCATCGCGCAGGAGGTCCCGGCTGAAATGCACCTTTATGCGGGCGGTGGTCATGGCTTTGGTCTTAACAATAAGACTACTTCGGACCGGTGGCTGGAGCGTTTCGTTAATTGGGTAAAAAGCTGGTAAAAGCTGGAGTCGTTTTTGGTGGCGGGGCCGCAGGTGCAAAAAAAATGGATTAAAAAGCAATGATTCCGGCCCTGGAAACATTGCTTTTTAATCCATTTTTTGCACCTGCGGCCCCGCCCAAAAAACGTAAAGGTTGGACAACGAATGTTGAGGTAAATTGACCTACTTCGTCTGGTTGGCACTGAGTTTATACATCTCCACCCCGGCTACCAGAAATGCCCCCAAACCATAATCCTCAAAGTCAGGTATTTTATCGTAGCTGAGTGGCTGCCCATCTTTGGGTTCTTTGCCGGTTCCTTGCACATGGCCCAGGAAACCATTGGCGTGCAGGGCGTCTTTTACCATAGCATTCCATGCTTTAACGACGATGGGCAGGTATTTTTTCTTAGGCAAAATGCCGTTATTGATGCCCCAAGCCATTGCGTAAACAAACATGGCGGTGCCGGTAGTTTCTTTGCCGCCGAAATTGGTGGGGTCGTGTAAGCTAACGTTCCAAAATCCATCTTCCCTTTGCACTTTGGCGAGGGCTTTGGCCATACATTTCAGGTCTTTTTTGTACACCTTCCGATGGGGGGCGTCCTGGGGGATTATTTCCAATGTTCTGGCGAGCGCCATGATGACCCAACCGTTGCCCCTCGACCAGTAACAATCTTCACCATTCGGCTCCGCGTAGGGCGGGTCGAAGTCTTTATCGCGCCACCAAAGCTTGTCTTTTTTATTATAAAGCCCTTTTTCTCCGTGCAATGTTTTAGAGAAATGGTACATGTCAAACATTCGCTCAAAGTATTTTGAGTCCTGGTTCAGTACGCCCAATTTTGCAAAAACGGGCATTCCCATTTGGATGGCGTCAATCCAGTGCCAATCGTCAATTTTGGCGGTATTCATAATGCTGTCAATTGCCATTTTAGTGGCTTGAATTTGCTTGGGCTGCCGATTGAGCAAATACAAGTCGATGTAGGTTTGGGCTGCACATAGATGATCCGCGTCCCGGGTATAGGTTCGGCCTCCTCTGAACTTCCAATCATGCGCATTTCCCCAGTCCATTGTGTAAGTAATGTACTTGGGCTGCGGGTCAATATTGTACAGTGCCATCAAGCCTTCGTAATAAACCGCTCTTGTCCAGATATTGCTTGGGCGAACCTTATTGCCCACTATTTCCTTGCTTGGGTCCGGCCATTTTTGCATGAAATAATCATTCGCCAACTGTGCTTTTTCCAAGATGTCGGCGGGCGAAGGAAGTTGTTGTGCATTAGCCTCGGCCACCAGGATGAAAAAGAGGAACCCTAACGAAGCAAAACTGAAAGACTTACCCATAATATTTGATCATTTTTTTGATAAGCGGATTTACTTAATCGAGCTTAGGCATTCGCTTACCTTGTTGCTGTTATTGTTACGGGGCCAGCCAATCCGGAGGCCATTGGTGACCAGTTTTTTGTGGTAAAAACGCGGTCTTCGCCCAGGTTTTCGCGCAATCGGGCGGAGATGTTGATGTTGTAGAATTTCTGCCACCGTTTTCCCGATTTTTCCATTGAGATGATTCGATTGCCCATCGAGTTGGAAACGCTTACCTCCAGGGTGTTCTGGTCTTTCAATAAATTGTTCGCAAAGTGGAGCTGGTGTACTGGCCCGATTGTTGTGCCGATATGTTCACCGTTAAGCTTAACGGAAGCGGATTCTTCCACTTCTCCGAGATCCAACCGCCAGTGGTTGCCGGTCTTTTCGGGGCGCGGAAAATTGATGGTATAAGTTGCGGTGCCGGAAAAAAATTGGTACGGTTCTTCTTTACGATCCGTCCAGAGGGCTAATTTCTCCATTTCAATGGAGGAGGGTAATTCTGGGCCACCCGTTAAAAAATCAATTTTCCATTTACCGCTGATGGGGTTGGGGGGGCTCAGCTTTTCGAAATAGTGCCATTTTTTTCCTTCGGTAGCGGAATCGAATGTTTTGAGGATGATGGAGGCCCCTCTGTTTATTTGCAGTTTTACCTGGGTGTGCTCGTCTGCCAGGAGGTGATCGGCCATTCCATAGGCCCCCGTCATCGGATCGAAAATAGCAACGGATTTGGGTGCCCCCGATAATTCGACCCAGCCGTTGAAGTTGTCTTCAGACCAGTTGGAAATAAAATATACTTTTCCACCGTCGACTTTTCGGCGATTGAAGTCAAGTCCGTGATCAGTTAATGTTTCCCTGGGTAGATTGGCCTTTTCTATTTCAGCTAATAGAATATTATTTACGGTAGCGTTATTCTTTTTGAGCGCTTCAATAAGGCTGCTGAAAAGCTGCTTTCGCTCGTCAAGTTGGCTGAAACCGGGAACGCTGTTTGGCAGGGCTTCGTGGAAAATAACCGGAATGCCGCTTTCGGAGAGCAATTGTATTTTTTTAAGGGTAGCCAGCGGCATGTAGTCTGTTGGTGGGACAACGATGCTTTTATAAATAATATCCCCACATTTTACGCCTCCTTCGACTTTTTCGAGCCCGACGATCTGCTTGTCGGAAATGAAGTCAAAAGCATACCCTTTTCTATGTAGTACATCAGCGATCTTACGAACGGGTGTTTTTTCTTCCTCGTGTTTGCTAGAAGCTTCTCCGTCAAAATGTTCGAGCATTTCTTTTCGTGTGGCGGCGTAACGATCATATGCGGGGAAGTAGAGCAGGATGTCACTGTCGGGCTGTCCGGCTTGTAAAAACGACTGGGTGCGTTCAACGTATTGGTTGAAGACAGGGTAGTCTTCCCATAAGGGGTTTCTCGGGTTTGCGTGAATGGCGGCGTAAAAGAGCCGGCCGGGCCATACGTCTCCGGGAGGAGAGTAAGTGGTGCCGTGATAGAAGATATGGTTAATGCCTGCGGCGAAGTAGCGGTCAACGTTTTGCTTTAAGTCAGCCAGGTTGGTAGTAAAATGTTCTCCGAGCCAGGTGGCGGCTTCTGCGGAGACCAGTGGGCGTTGAGCAACGTGGGCTGCGGAGCTGGCCATTTTGGCCTTGATGATGTCGGTTCCTTCCGTTTCGGGAATGTCGGACGCGGCGTATAAATCGAGAATATTGGCGGGTGATCCGTGGGCTTGATTCCTGATGACGGCCCCGTTTTTTCCTGCCCAGGCTGCCCAACCCTGGGTAAATGTTTCGAACAAAAGGTCCGCAACGGTTTCACGGTAATCGCTTTTGATTCTCAGGTTTTTTTCGACGGAGTCATTACCGAATAAGGCGGGTAAATGATCTTGTAGATCATAACCTCGTTTGGTTTTGAAAGCTTCGAATAACTGTGGGGTCCAATCTGCCTGCCCGACGGCGTCATCGACTTCGTAACTGTCGTTGAAGAAAGCGCGGAGGGAAGAAACCTGCTTACCGGAAAATGATTCGTCGAATTTGGCTAAATAGTTTTCAATAGCTGTTTTAGAGAAATGGTCGATGACGTTTCCTTCCCCTCCGGGAGCGGAACGCTCCACCATTTTACCGTGCCATCCCTGAAAGAGGACGTAGATGGTCCAGTTACCGGCTGGTGCCGTCCAGTTGAGTTGTCCGTCTTTTACTTTGTTGGTAAGGTTGATGTGTTCGCCGTTTTCGGAAAAAGCGATGATGGTTTCCAGTGGTAAAGCTTCCTGAAAGCGCACTTGGTCGAGGGCCAGCTTTTGCAGGTTGTCGTTGTCCGCTATCTTCCGGGTCAGCTGCTCAAATTTCAGTTTAGGGTTATTGACGGTACGGAGAATCGGCTTCTGGATGAATTCGATTTTTTCATTCAACTTTTGGCCTTCCTGCAGTTTGTATTCTTTGTGTGCGATGTACCTGCAGGCTGTTTCTGCACCTACCCAGGGGCCTCCGAATGGCCATCCGGTGCCGGTAGCCATATCTACTCCCAGGCCGAGTCGTTCCGCTTCCTGCAAGGTAAACTCCAGCATCTCTACCCATTCAGAAGAGAGGTAGGGGAGGTAGTTTTCTTCATCGCCTTTTACACCATAAATAGGCGTCAATTCTAAACCGCCGATGCCTGCTTTTTTATAAGCTTCCATTTCTGCGGTAATTCCTTCTTTGGTTACACTACTGCCGTGCCACCACCAGCGCGTCCAGGGTTTTGCCGTATGGCTACTTTGGGGCCAGGTCAAACCTGTTTCGGAGGAGGGTGGGATGGGTTGCGACTTGCAGGAGAATGCGAGGGTTAAAAAAAGGAGAGAAAGAATATATTGATACGGGTACTTCATTGTAGTAATCTATATAAACGATGCAGAAGGGGGGAGGAATAATTGTGGTTGCTGATGTAAAAGAAATGCCTTTTATATCCTTATTTCTTAACGTTTACCAGCCGTCGGGCCTTTCCAATCGTCGGTTCTAAAGGGGCCTGCGGGTAAACCGGACGCATTGGTCAGGTTTGGATTTTTGGGATTATTGTTGAAAGCATACCGAACGGCCTTGGGATTAATGATTTTACCCGAGCGGACAACGACTTTGTTTTTGCCTTTGATCTTCGCCTTCGCCCATACCCACTGCTGGTCTTCTCCGGCAATAGCGAATTCCTGGAGCTCTGCTCCGTCGGTGGTCTTGAGTCCTTCTCCAACTTCCTTGAAGGAAATGATGGCCTTGCGTTTTTTTAACTTCACTTCTGAGAACAGGGGGCCCGATCCCTGAATGTCTTTACCGTAGACTTCAGCCATTGCCCAGCGCGCCAGGCGGTCGGCTACATCCAGTTTATTGACCGGGTGGATGTCGTTGGCTTCACCAATATCAATGGTGACAATCAGGCCGGTATTGGGAAGCTTCTTGTGGACTTTGAGTTGGCTGTCGCGTAGATGGCTCCAGGCTTCGTCTGCGGGCTGTTCTTTCTGTTTTCTGAAGTTGGGGAGCTGGACAATGGCAAAGGGGAAGTTGCCACGGTGCCATTCTTCCCGCCAGGACTCGATCATTACTGTTAATAACAATTCGTACTGCTCTGCTCTGTCTTCATTTGACTCTCCCTGGTACCACAGCGCGCCTCCGATGGCGAAAGGCACTAAGGGTTCCACCATGTTGTAGTAAATGGAGCCAGCTATCCTTTGTGGCCGTAAGGCGTCGGGGACACGTAGGCGGCTAGGGGTTTTTGTCTTGTTTGCTTTCGCCTTTTTCACATTCTCTTTCCATTTTACCATTCGTTTATCAAATTCCTTCTGTACTTCCGGGCGTTCCGCTTCCCATATTTTTTCTCTGTCGATACATGGCTGTAGTTCAGGGAAGGCGGCGAGTGCATACCTGGGCGTCCAGGCTTCGGCTTGGGTGCCACCGAAGGAAGCATTGATCATGGCGATGGGTACGTCCAATTCCTGGTGTATTTTTAGCGCGAAGAAGTAGCCTACCCCCGAGAATTTCTTTACGGACTCCGGGTTGGCCCCTTGCCAGGTTGCCAGTTTACCTGGTTTTTTCTTGAAGCCTACGTCGCGATCCACGTTGAACAGCCGGATGTTGGGGAAGTCAGCATTTGCGATGGCTTCTTTACCACCTTCAGATTGTTGGACTTCCCACTGCATATTGGATTGGCCAGAGCAAAACCATACTTCACCGATTAAAATATTCTTCAGTGTTATGGTTTCATCACCCTTTATGTCCATTGTTAAGGGCTCAGCGCTATGGGGCATGGGATCGAAAACGATGAACCAATTCCCGTTCTCATCGGCTACGTCAGACTCGGTTTGGCCGTTGAAATCGATGCTGATTTCTTGTCCGGATTCGGCTTTTCCCCAAATGGGGACAAGTTGGTAACGTTGTAGAACCATACCGTCGCTGATGATGTCTGGAAGGACAATTTCGCAAAGAATATCCCCGGAAAATTGGAATAGGAAGAGTACTAAAAGGATAAGTCTTGGGCTGTTCATGCGAATGAATTTTCTTGAAGGCAAGGAAGTGAAGTGGCTGTTAATCGAGGTGGAAAACTTCGGTAAGCGGAGTCGTTACGGGGGAGTTGTCGGGGTTGGTTTCCATGATGTCGGCCATGTAGGCCCACCACCTTTTTACGATGGGGTGGTTGGGTAAAAGCACGTCGTCGAAATCGTTTTTCACCTTTTGAACGGCAAAAAGGCTGAGTGTTTCTTCGTCGAAAAAGATAGAGTAGTCTGAAATTCCTGATGCGGTCAACAGTGTTGAAAGCTCCGGCCAGATTTCATCATGCCGTTTTCTGTACTCTGCCTCGAAGCCTTTTCTAAGCTTCATCTTAAAAGCATTTCTTTTCATGGTTGCTTTTATTTTACTCAATAAATATTTTCCCCCTAGAGGCTTCTTTTTTTATGGTCAGCCACCCTTCTTTTGGGTCGTATGTCCATTCATCAGCCCCTCTAAGATTTTTTGGTGCGACAGGAGACTTTACTTTGAAGTTCCATCGATGATTTTTTTCACCGTCAACACTTATGGATTTTTCTTTTTCATTAAAACTGATTTTAACCATTGTGCTGTAGAATCCGTCGCCTAATGGTTCTTCGTATTCAAGGGTGTTTGAAGCTTCAGAAATAATGTAGACAAGCATTTCTTCGGAGAAAGAGGTGCTGTCTTTTGGCGAAATTATTTTCTCTGTGAGGGGGTTTACGGGTATGATCGTTTGGCCGTTTTTTTGGGAAGAGAACTGCTCAATTTGCTTTTGAATACGTTCGGCCTTGGTTAGTTGATTTTCTGAAACGGTTATCTGCATAAGAGAATCGGGCAGTCCGATTTGTTCACTTCCCTTTAATTTGATGACTTCTCCTGCTGGCAGATCAATTGTGATGCTGTCCATTTCCCAGTCTTCTCCGAAATTGATGGCGCCTCCTTTTTCGGCCTGTATGGAAACATTGCTCCACTTCAGGTGATGGATAGATTTCTGGGGATAGGCATTGGCATAAATTGCGGTAGTAGCACCTTTGACCTCGATGTCCTCGAAGCGCAGGTTTCTAAATTCGGGAATTCCTTTTTCGGCGGGGACGACTTTGGTCGTCATCATTCGCCAGGTGTCGGAAATATCTTCTTCCGGTATTTCTTTAGGGATTTTGGGGTAGCTGTACTCGGGGTACCAGTTTAGTTCAAAATGAAAAGGATTCTTTACGTCCTGCATTTTGATGTCATGGAAATAGATATTTTCAATCAAACCGCCACGAACCTGAGCCGATTTAAACCGTATTCCCGTACTTGTGCCCTTAGCTTCGAGGCCGTAAACTTCAATATTTCGCATACCTCCGGAAGTCTCACTTCCGATGGTAAACAACCCATGCCCTGCTCGGGTAATGCAGTTGCGATAAACGATGTTCTCTGAAGGTCGGTTAACACGAAGGCCGTCAGCATCTCTACCTGCTTTGATGCAAAGGTTGTCGTCATTGCAGGAGATGTCGCAATTTTCTACGAGTATCTCAGAAGAGGAGTCAGTGTTGATGCCATCCGAACTTGGCCCGAAGCCACCGATGTTGTTTTTAATCGTAATGCCATCTACGTGGACGCGTTTACTGTAAGTCAGTGAAACGGTCCAGAAGCCGGAGCGCAAAACCGTGAAGTCTTTCAGTTGAACATCAGACGATTCATATACGACAATGGCGCGTACTCTTTTGCAGTCATAATCTACGGCCCAACGAACGTTCCGTTTTTCGTAGTCCACCCACATACCTCCGCTTCTGGGCGGGTCTCCCCAAAATTTATCCCACCAGAATTTTCCATTTCCGTCAATGGTGCCTTCTCCGGTAATACGAACATTTTTCTGTTCATACACATTGATCAGTGCGGAGGGCCAGACCATCTCAAAACCAGCGATTCTGGAAGGAAGTTCAGGGTATTGATCATCACTTTGTATTGCTCTGATCGTTACGTTTTCATCTAGGTGTAATTCAACATTTGATTTTAAAAATATAGCACCAGAAAGGTAAATGCCATCAGCGAAAGTGACCTTACCTCCACCCGCCTGATGGGCTGCGTCAATTGCTTTTTGAATAGCTTCAGTACTGTAACTTGTACTATCTCCAACTGCACCGAAATCATTTGCCTTGAAAACAGTCGGAGGAATATCCGTGAAACTATCGGAATAGAATACGCTTTCGAGTTGTGTTACCAAATCACTTTTGGACGTAGCTGCTTTTTGTTCTTCCGGTTGTTGACACCCGAAGAAAATAATAAATATGCTTAGGAAGCTGAGTGCCGATTTAAATTGAAAGTGAACTGGCATTAATGGTTTTTTTAATGGAATTGGTTGAATTTTTCTTTAGCGATCAAAGGGGCAAAATATCAGCTTTAGCCTTGACTTATTCCTTTGTTTTCACGTGAAAATTGCTTTTGACTAAAACTTCAGGGTTCTATGAAATTTATTTTACATTGTACTAGGATGAGAGAGAAAAATAAGAGGTGCAAAAATGCACCTCTTATCAAAAAAAATCTCTCATAAATAAATACGGTCCTTATTAAATCTAGTCGAGAACTATCTTTCTAGTCAATAGGTAGTTCTTGGTTTTTACTTGTAAAAAGTAAATACCTGCGGGCTTGTTTGACAAGTCAACCTGAGAAGAAAATGTGGTCTCATTGTCCATTTTTTGGGAAGAAACGATTTGACCATTGATATTATAAACATTCATGATGCTTATGTTTTCACTCAGTTGAATATTTACTAACCCGTTGGTTGGGTTGGGATAAACATTTAGTTCCAATGGAGCAACTACCTGAGGGTCAGTGCTTACGGTTCCGAATAAAGCAATTGGAACGGGAACGACAGAAGCGTGTCCCGGACGGCCGGAATTAAACCAGGCGTATGCAATGCCATTATTGTCCAGGAATTCAGCGCCTACTTTAAATTTAGCGTAAGCAGAGCCTTCGTTGCCCCAGTACAGGTTACCGTATTCAATGTTGGTTCTACCGTTGGGATCTGCAACATTGTTGAGGAAGACTCTACCGTAGAAAACGAGTTTATCTCCGGCGGGGTATAGTGGTTCACCGGGAGTTGCTTCTGCCAGGACACGCTGGTAGTAGCTGTAATCAGGAGCGAAGTCCATTTTCAGGATAACGGTGGAATCCTCGGGGTATGGGAATACCTGGGTGACCAGGGTCATGTCGTCATTGATCATATCGACTACAACATCCTTGGGCTCTTCTGGAAGGTGAATGGCGGGAGTTGAGCGGCGTGGGCGGGCAGGGCCACCAAAAGCATCCAGTCTGCTGACTACCATAGAGTAGAACAGGGGAGTATTTGCCGGCAGGGTTCCACTACCGGTAAAGCCATAGTCTCCTCCTCCATCTTCGGTCCATGTTTCGTGGTCATCGACAAAAACGAAGGTTCCATTAGCGGGCAATGGAACGCCTTTGGCGATCCGTGTACGGTCCTTGTAGCGCGCATCAACGTCCCGGTAAATCTGGAGGTCAAATACTTCACCCAGTGCGGAAGTTCCTTCGGTTAATGCGAAAGTGACGGTGTTCTTACCTTCTTCAGATACTACTGTGGTATTGAGGTAGTAGGCAACGGTTAGGTCAGCGTTGTAGCAGGTGTCGATCGAGGTATGGACGGTTTGTCCTGTACCGCCGCCGCCGCCACCGAGATCAAATCTAAGTGGAACAGGAACCGTAGTAGCGTGTCCCGGACGACCAGAGTTCATCCAGAGGTAGGCCATACCATCCTCGTCGAGGAATTCCGCTCCAACTTTTATTTTAGCATATGCAGAGCCTTCGTGGCCCCAGTACAGATTGCCGAAACCGATGTCCGTTCTACCAGCGGGGTCTTCCATATTGTTGAGAAGTACACGACCGAAGAAAACGAGCTTGTCTCCCGCAGGGTAGAGGGGCTCTCCGGGGAGTGCTTCTGCCAGAACGCGCTGGTAGTAATCGTAGTTAGGAGCAAAGTCCAACTTTAAAATTACGGTTGTATCCTCGGAGTTGGGGAATACCTGGGTGATCAAAGTCATATCGCTATTGATCTCATCCATGATGACGTCCGTAGGTTCATTCGGAAGATGAATGGCCGGGTAGCTTCTACGAGGGCGGGCTGCTCCGCCGAAATCCGGTAGCCTACTGATTACTACAGAGTAAAAGAAAGGCGTGTTTTCGGGCAAGGCACCAGCGCCAGTGTAGCCGAAGTCACCTCCTCCGTCATCGAGCCAATCTTCATGCTCATCAACAAAGATGAAAGTACCATTTGCCGGAAGCGGCACTTGCTTGGCGATACGTGTCCGGTCTTTGAAACGAGCGTCGACATC
>JBGCFZ010000524.1:0-27825 GCA_045110355.1 Lewinella sp.
GATGGTAATTATTTGGACAATGCATAAGCCCACACTCACTATATTACCACCCGTTAATCTTACGCTATGCCCCACCCAAAGTTTACCCTCTCCCTGCTATTTATTGGTCTGCTATTAGCCATTTCGCCCCTTCGTGGCCAAACAGAAAACACTGACTGGTTGCACCAACTGGAGTTTACTGCCGGTGAAGGCCTCGTTTTTCCTGCTACTGCGAACAACGTTAAGATCAACAAGGAGACCGTGACCTTTACCCAGGCCAATGGCAAGCAAGTTGTGGCCATCAACCCTGGTCTTCACCTGATCAGAGCCGGTGGAAACACTGCCCTTTATCATCTTTCTGACGGAGCGGGCAATGCCCCTAACCGACTCCGTCGTATCCCTTTATGGCTTTCTATTTTGCCCCCGTTGGTGGCAATTGGGCTGGCGCTCATCTTCAAGGAGGTACTAATCTCGCTATTCGCAGGCATCTGGGTTGGTGCTTTTATTGCGGGAGGGCTTCGTTTCGAGGGTTTCCTCGGCATCGTAAAAGCCTTGTTGCAAACGGTGGAGCATTACCTCATCAAGGCCCTTAACGACGGCGGGCACCTTTCCGTCATTGTTTTCAGCCTCATGGTGGGAGGCATGGTGGCCATCATCAGCCGAAACGGCGGTATGGCCGGTGTGGTGGAACGGATGACGAAGTATGCCCGAACCCCCAAATCAGCACAGTTCATTACCTGGCTCCTCGGTGTGGCTATTTTCTTCGATGACTACGCCAACACCCTCATTGTTGGCAACACCATGCGTTCGGTAACGGACCGGTTCCGGGTTAGCCGGGAGAAGCTGGCCTACATCGTTGATTCTACGGCAGCCCCCGTTGCCTCCATTGCGTTCATCACTACCTGGATCGGAGCAGAGATTGGCTATATTGATGGTGGAATTAAGGCTGTTCCCGAGCTGGCGGGCATGGCCCCTTATGCCATCTTCCTGGAGAGTTTGAAGTACAGCTTCTACCCTATTCTCACGCTGGGGTTTATCCTTTTCATCATCTTCACCCAACGTGATTTCGGTGCCATGCTCAAAGCTGAACGGCGGGCCCAGGACACCGGAAAAGTAAAAGCCGCCAATGCAGAAACGGACGACGTAGCAGAAACCGAAGACCTGGAGCCGGTAAAAGGTGCGCCACTGCGTTCCCGTAATGCCGTAATCCCCGTTCTTACGGTTATCATAATGACCATCATCGGATTATTAGACACAGGTTTATCTTCTATTTATGGTGGCTTAGACCCGGCTCCGATATCCGATAGTTGGGGAGCAACATGGAGTGCCATGGAGGGTAGTTTCTTCGGCAAGCTCGGTGAAGTGATCGGTGCTTCCGACAGCTACGTCGCCTTGCTATGGGCCAGCATCAGCGGAGTTGTGATGGCCATCATCCTTACCATCAGCCAGCGCATCATGAACATTGAACAGACGATGGGTAGCCTGACCTCCGGGTTCAAAGCCATGTTTGGTGCCATCATGATCCTGACCCTGGCCTGGGCACTTGCCCTTACCACCGAAGACTTACATACCGCCACCTTCCTGGTCGACCTGCTTGGCGATAGCCTCAATCCTTATTTCATCCCGCCCATCATCTTTGTCCTCGCAGCACTGGTCAGTTTCAGTACCGGCTCCAGCTGGAGTACCATGGCGATCCTTTATCCCATCGCCATCCCACTAACCTGGGCAGTAGCCACCGGGGCCGGGTGGGAAATCGAAGCAGCCCAGGGCTTACTATATAATGTAATCTCCATCGTCCTAGCCGCCAGTGTCCTCGGCGACCATTGTTCCCCGATTTCCGATACGACCATCCTTTCCAGCCTCGCTTCCGACTGTAATCACATCGACCACGTCCGGACGCAATTGCCTTATGCACTAACGGTTGGCGCCGTCAGTATTACTGCCGGCTTCCTGGCTTCCCTCCTAGGTGGGGGCTGGCTGCTTTGCGGAGTACTTATGCTGATTGGCCTTGCCGTCCTTTATGGGATTGTTCGATGGCAGGGGCAGGTGGTTCCGCCTGCGGCGCAACTATAGACGAAAAGTCGCAACGCTCCTTTCTTATAGACGGTCGCTTCGCGAGCTGATAGACGGCACTTCGTGCCTTGTAGACGCTTCGCTTATAGAGCTACCGCACCACTCAGCTCGCTGCGCTCGTAACGCAATCGAGCAAAGCTAGTGTTCTGTAGGGTAGCACTTGACTGACTTCTCTTTGTAAGACTCACGAGCGAAGCGAGCTGCCAGATGCGGTAGCGCGCTATTAATCTATCAATCTATAAAAGCGCGTCTATTCCGCTTCGACGTCTTCCAAGTTCTGAAAGAACCAAAAAATGGTCTTACCATAATTCCGCTTCTCTACACAGCGCGGGTCATCAGCAAAGTCGTGGTGGGGGTTGGTTTCCATCACGAAAAGGCCCTTTGGGGCTAAGAGGCCAGCCTCGAAGATCAGGTCCGGAATTTCCGGAATATTTTTAAGTGGGTACGGTGGGCCGGCGAAGATGTAGGAATAGGGTTCCCGAACCTTCATTTTCATGAACTTGAAGACGTCCATCCGAAATATCTTGATGTAATCTTCTACTCCCAGTGTTTTGACGGTACGTTCGACAAAGGCAACGGCCGGGCCGTGTTTATCAACGTAGGTAACATCCGTGCATCCCCGGCTCATGAACTCATAATCGTGGCTGCCAGTACCGCCGAACAGGTCTAAGAACCGTTCGTCTTCAAAATCCAGCCAGTTGTTGTGCAGAACATTGAAGAGGCCCTCTTTAGCGTAATCGGTGGTGGGACGGGTAGGCCAATTATCTGCTGGTGGCCGGAAACGACGACCTTTAAATTTTCCGGAGATGATGCGCATGGGGAGTAAATTAGCAGGTTGCAGGTTGCAGAATATCAGGTTGCAAGTGGCAACGCTCCATAAAACTACTTCACCCTAAACACAACAATTCAAAATAAAGATGTGCGGGTATACTGGCTAGTTCCGGCGGTGAAGAAGGGGGCGTGGGGTATTGGCAAAATCGGATATCTTCCACGTACCGGTAAAACTGCCGATATAAAACACTGTGCTCCGTTATTTCACCACATAAATAAAGTGGAACCCGATTGGGCGTCCAGCCACATTGCTGGAAGGCCAGTAGTAGATAATACAAGGCGTCGTGTGAGCTGGCGTAAGAAAAGGTATTAAAAAACAGTAGATGGCCATTCCGATGGGCTGCCAAGAAGAGTCTTGTCCCGCGTACGGCACAGGAGATGGTCTGGTGCCCCAGCCGCCGGGAACGTGCTGCCCACGCGGAAAGTAGTCCTCCCGCCAGATGGTGCGTTCGCAGAGAGCGGAGGCGGCGCTCTGTAACTTCAAGTTTTGCGGAGGGTGCCGCAAACAACAGTTCGCCACCCAATTCCTGGTAGCGCTCCGCGCGTACGGCATCGTCTAGCCCGATGAGGGTCAGCTGTTCCAAATAAATGCGTGGATTTCCGGCATCATAGAGTGCCTCGGGTACCAGCGTAATTCTTTCGCTTTCCCAGCCCATGATACAATTACCGTAGGTCAGGGAGCGGAGTTTATCATCGGCAAGAACAAGACGATCAAGGGTGGTGGGCCAGTCAGCTTGCTCCTCAGCGGTGACGGTTTGCGAACGGTAGGCTAATAGTTCATTGCGCGTACGATCCCGGATGATATACGCAAAACTGTCCATCCCCGTAAGGATGGACAGTTCGTAATCGTGCGCACTCTCCGGTCGGAAAGCTGCAGCGGTTATATCGTAGTTGCTTACTGCCAACTGCCAGAAATGGTTGGCTTGTTAAGGTCACCAAACTTAATTGGGATGTTGGGGTCGTAGGTTTGGTCGTAACGCTGGAATTTTTGATCCGCGTACAAGCCCATAAATTCTTTCTGGCGAACGCCAACTTGTACCACAGGTACGTTAGTAGACTGGTATTCGATGATCTTCGCATCAATATCGAAGTTCACCTTACCGTCGGTAAAGGGAACAACTTCCATTTCTTCCAGAACAATTCCCAGGCCAGGGAAGGTGTCCTTCGCAGGAATGTAAGTGGTATCGTAAGTTACGGCTCCTCCGTCAACGGCGTCAGCATCACCAACAACACGGATCGACAGCAGCTGTCCTTCTCTCATAACCTGCTTAAGGGTATCAAAGGTAGGAGCATACTCACCGGTAATATCACGGTAGAGTTCCTGAGCAGAACGAATCATTTCCAATTTGCCAGAAACAGCGTCGGTACGAACGGCCCGTTCGCTGTTAAAAGCGATGGGTTCTTCGATGCTTTTGTACAGCAGAAAGGCCAAAACGAAGGCCAGAACCAGGAAGAGTAGACTGAATAGTGTGCGCATCTGAGGCTTTTAATTTGTGCAAGTATAAAACATTTCTTGCATCCAATAGATGCAAGTTAGCTTTTGATTGGTGGAACTACGCACAAAAATTGATGATTAGGCCTCGTTATGGTGAAATTTCTTCGATTTTTGACCAATTCGGCGCGGTCGCAGGTGCAGTGTGAGTCGCTGAGTTAGTGAGTAACTGAGTTGATGCCGCTGTTGCCGTTCACGGCGCTTCGCTTGCTCACCTTGGGCGAATGAGCGAAGCGAAGTGAGTGGTATTTGCGGTAGCAACTCAGTGACACAGAGACTCACCCACTCACTTTGTTTAGGCACGGAAAGAGAAAAAAACCAAAAACACTGCACATCATCCTAAACTTTACCCGAAGTTTGCAACCTGCTAAACCGCCATCTCAACCCCATGCCCACCATCCTAGCCATAGAATCCAGTTGTGACGATACCTCCGCTGCCGTAGTGGCCGATGGGGTGGTTCTGAGCAACGTCACCGCCGGGCAGGCGGTGCACGAGGAGTTCGGCGGAGTAGTACCCGAGCACGCCAGCCGGGCGCACCAGCGCAACATCGTCCCGACAGTTGCCGTAGCGCTAACCCGTGCAGATAAAACACCGGAAGACATCGACGCTGTTGCCTTCACCCGGGGCCCCGGCCTGATCGGCTCACTAATGGTAGGCGTGAGCTTTGCGAAAGCATTTGCCCTGGCCCGCAACCTCCCATTAATCGAGGTAGATCATATGCAGGCCCACGTCCTGGCGCACTTTGCCGAAGCCCCTAAGCCTACTTTTCCGTTCCTCTGCCTGACGGTATCTGGTGGACATACGCAGCTCATTGTCGTTAAAACGGCCCTGGAGCAAGAGATCATCGGCCGCACCATCGACGATGCTGCTGGCGAAGCTTTCGACAAATCAGGAAAAATGCTTGGCCTGCCCTACCCCGCCGGACCGGAGATCGACAAATTGGCCCGCCAGGGTTCACCAACCATCAAGTTCGCAAAGCCCGACCCCGGAGCACTTAACTTCAGCTTCAGCGGGCTGAAAACGAGTATCCTTTATACGCTCCAAAAAAAGATTAAGACCGAGCCAGACTTCGTCAAAGACAACCTCGCTGATATTTGTGCCTCCATTCAGCATACCATTGTCGCCATCCTCCTGCGAAAGCTGGAAATGGCCGCTACGCAAACCGGCCTTACTGAAATCGCCCTGGCTGGTGGCGTTTCTGCCAACAGCGGATTACGCGAAGGCGTCGAAGCGCTGGCTAAAGAAAAAGGCTGGTCGGTCTTCATCCCCCGCATCGAATACTGTACGGACAATGCCGCGATGATTGGTGTGACGGGAACGTTTAAGTATGCAGCAGGGGAGTTTGTTGGGCAGGGCGTTGCGGCCGCGGCGCGACTTTAGGCGCTCCGCGCCTGGCTTGATGGATTTATAGAAAGATAGATTTATAGCGCTACCGCATTTGGCAGCTCGATGCGCTCGTGCGGATATTACGAACGAAGTGAGCTGAAACGTGCGGAGCTCTATCAATCTATCAAGGCCGAAGGCCGTCTATAAGCGCGAAGCGCGTCTAGAAAATGAGCGCAGCGAGTTTTCGTCTACCCATCCCTGCTCTTCGTCGAACTTCCCCTGCACCTGCGGCCCCGCCACCTAACTTAGTGGTCCCTAAACACGTTACTTGAAATATGCGCAAGAAGATCCAAGACATCGCAACCAAGAAACTTAAAGATTCCTTTATGAGTCCCAAAGGCAACAAGCATCAAAGTAAGCACGCTGAAACCGTGATCCGTAACCACGTGATCTGGAGTATGGGTGCCAGTTATATTATTCCGCTTCCGATTGCGGATGTATTCGCCGTATCGGCCCTGCAGCTCGACATGATTCGTCAGCTTTGCCGCGTTTATGATATAGATTTTGCAGAAACTCAGGGCAAGGCCATTGTCTCTGCACTGACGACCAGCACCATGGCCCGTGCCGGCGCCCGCAGCCTGATCAAGATCATCCCCGTAGTGGGTAGCGTTGTCGGCGGCATCACCACTGCGGTGATCAATGGCGCCAGTACCTACGCACTTGGCGAGGTCTTCAAAAAGCATTTTGCTAACGGTGGCACCTTCCTTGATTTTGATACCGACCGGTTAAAGAAATTGTACCGTGAGAAATTTGAAAAGGGCAAGAAAGTAGCCAAAGAATGGAAGGAAGAGTCTTCTGAAGCTACTGAAGCTGAAGCTCCGCAGCCCGCCGCAGCCGTTACGCTCGATCCTGAACCAGCGCCCAGCAAAGCAAAAAAGACGGTGAAGAAGACCGTTAAGAAATCAACCAAAAAAGCGACTGCCGCCGTTGAACCGGAAGAACCCGTAGTTGCTGTGATGGACGATGACGCCATTCGTAAGATCAAAGAGCTGGCCGAAATGAAGGCGCAGAACATCATTACCGAAGAGGAATTTGAGGCAATGAAGAAGCGGATCATCGGCTAGATTTTTAGTCAAATAGTCACAAAGTCAGATAGTCAGATAGTCAAACAGTACGCAATCGTTGTGCTGTTTGACTCTTTGTCTTTTAGACGAATTGACTCTCTGACTAATTGACTACCTGACTCTCTGACTCTCTCCCTATCTTCGCCGCTCAAATGGAATACCTCCCCCAACACATCGAGGCGTTGATTTTCGCTGCCCCCACCCCGGTTTCGATCGAAGAACTGCAAAATGTCCTGCTGGAGAACTTTGGCGTGCGCTTTGCGCAGAAGGTAATGCTGGAAGCCATCGACGAGTTAAAGCAGCGGTACGATCTCGATACCCACAGCTTTGAGATCATTGAGGTAGCCGGTGGCTACCAGTTCATGAGCAAGGGGGCCTACCACGAAACCATTGGTACGCACCTACGATTGCAGAGCAATAAAAAACTTAGCCGTTCGGCGCTGGAAACCCTGAGCATAATTGCTTACAAGCAGCCGGTCGTTAAATCGGAACTGGAAAAAATCCGGGGCGTTTCCTGCGATTACTCCATTCAGAAGCTTTTAGAGAAAGAGCTGATCACCATTTCTGGCCGGGCTGAATCCATCGGCAAACCACTCCTTTACTCCGTGACGGATCGTTTCATGGATTACTTCGGCATCAAGAGCCTGGAGGACCTGCCACAACCTAAGGATTTTGCGTTGCCGGAAAATACGGTGGGTACGCCAGAGGCGGTGATGGTGGAGGAAGAGTAGATTGATAGTTTGATAGATTTATAGGCTACCGCACGGTATTGCTCGCTGCGCTCGTAGGCGTCACGAACGAAGAGAGCAGCGCCGTGCGGCAGCCTATAAATCTATCAATCTACCCCACTATCAATCTAATAAGGGCGCGGCCGCAGGTGCAAAGAATGGTAACAGGCCGAAATCCGAGCTTTGACACCTCAATTTTAAAATGTATTTACGTCTTGTGTTACTTCTACATCGGCAACTCTGTGCTACCTCTGTGCCTCCCTCTGCGCAACCCTCTGTGAGAACTATTCGCTGCGAAGCAGCCTCACAAAAACCAACCCGTCCCAAAAGTTGTTCCCTAAGCACAACCAAGATGCCATGCCGGAAACATTAGTAAACAAAGTAGCCAATTCTCGCTTGATCACCCTCAAGCTGGAGGAGTACTGGCCCACTGCTGCCTTTGCTACTTTTGACCTCAAGGATTACCTCTACATGGAGCTGATGCTGAAGGAAAAAGACTTCCGGGAAAGCATTAAGACGCATGATTTTAGTCAGTATCAGGACAAAACCCTGTTAGTGTTCTGTTCTACCGATGCCATTGTCCCGTCGTGGGCCTACATGCTGGTGGCGGCTGCCGCCGCCCCGTATACCGCCGATGTTTACCTGGGCACAGAAACTGAATACCTGCGCCAGTACTACCGTCAAACCATTGCCGGGCTTGACCTCGAAGCATTTAAGGATCAACGCGTGGTGGTGAAAGGTTGCGGCGAAAAGCAGGTCCCCGCCTCCGCTTATCTCGACATAACTGCGCGGTTGCGCCCCGTCGTCCGGTCTATTATGTACGGTGAGCCATGCAGTACCGTGCCGGTGTTCAAAAAGCCACTTACGCGGAAGTAGTATTTCTGCTTATCTTGGGCCTTCCGGCGCAGTTTGCAGTGTCGGATAATTCCCAAGATTAACCGCCCGCCCATGCGCTTCAGCCGCTTACTTTTTTTCGCCGCCTTTGCCCTCTCTACCCTGTCTTTGGGCGCGCAAGACGTTCATTACACCCTCCACAACTACGCGCCACTCTGGCTCAACCCTGCTAATACGGGTGCCTTCTCCGGGTCCATCCGTGTGGGTGGTGTTTACCGTGGGCAATGGCACAGCCTCAACGGCATCAATTCACCTACCGCCTACGCCGATGCGCCGCTCGCCTTTGGCTTCCGGAAGCAGGACTGGGTTGGCGTTGGTTTTAGCCTGGTGAGTGACAACGCCGGAGACTTCAACCTCTCCTCCACTTTCTTCGGTTTCAGTGGTGCCTACCATCTTTCGCTGGATAAGAACCGAACGAACATACTAACGCTGGGCGTTCAGTACGGAAGTACCTCTTACGGCCTGCAAAGGCCAGATGACACACCTGATCAACAACGGATTTTTGACGTTGGCATCGGCGGCCAGGGACTTGGCGGAGAAATGATCGGCATGCCCGATACGGGCGGCCCTAACCAAGGCAACAACAATAACGACAGCTATAACGACCTTAATGCAGGCGTTAAACTAAAATTATTGCTGGACAAAAAGAGTGGTAACACCTTTGAGGCCGGCATTTCGGTACTGCACCTGAACCGGGCCAGACGAAACAGCCTGGTGGAGCGAATCATGGAGCCGGGCGATACCATGCCTAACGGAGAGCCAAACGTCCCCGTAGGAGGGGGGCCGGATAGTCGCCGCCGCCGTGGCACCATCCACGCCCATGCCCGCCTTGACTTGGAAATGAGTGATAAATGGAGGTTCCAACCCACCGCATTTTTCCAAAGCAGTGCTGGTTCAAGCTCCATTTCCCTTCAAGCCTGGGGCAGCCGCAACCTGAAGAAAGACTTAGACCTGCGCGTTGGTCTGGGGTACCGTACCGCCGATGCCGCCAAAGTGATGGTTGGGTTTGATACTGACCGTCTGCGGACAGCGTTGTCCTACGACATCACCCTGAGCCAGGCCCGAAACGTCAATAGTTTTCAGGGGGCCTTCGAACTGGGCCTAGCGTACGTATTTAATATTTACAAGAAACCCGAGGTGGCACCAACGATACTTTGTCCGAGACTTTAACGGCTTGTTTAGACAACTGGGGAATGAGTTTGCGTTATTGTTAAACCCCCTCCCCACCCCCTCCCCACGGGGGAGGGGCTTCTTAAAAACGCTGCGCGTTTTTCATGAAGCTCAACCATCGTTGTTTACCATAAAATCAGCGATAACCTCCAACTACATTCAGCATCCTACCGATGAAATACATTTTATCCACGCTTCTTCTCTTTGTCTTTGCGCTTCAGGTAGCTGCCCAGCCGCTGGCTGGTGCCGCCAAGATTGACCAGCTGATGCTGGCGGCAGACAGTGCCCGGGCCACCGACAACTGGTTCATTGCCCTGGAGAATTACGAAATTGCCTTCGATCAGGACGACGAACTACCCCTACGCCCCCTCATTGCACTGATGAACCTGAACCTTCGGGACATCAAGGCTGCCGTCCGCGGCTACACCCAGGTTTTCCGCCGGGCAGATGCCAGCGACACGACCAACAACATTCATCGTTACCACTACGCTCGTGCCCTGAAAATGGACGGCCAGTACGATGATGCACGGACCTATTTTGAGAACTTCCTGCAGCACAACACCGATGAGCGACTGGAAACCTTCACTAACCTGGAACTGGAGGGTATCAAACTTTACCGCGATGCGCCAAAAGAGACGAGTGAGGTGAGTATGGCCATCCTGGAAGGTCGGGTCAACAGCTCTTTCAGTGAGTACTCTCCGGTGCTGAGTGCCGATGGCACTACGCTTTACTATTCTACCTGGGATGCGACCACGGCGGTGGAGCAATCTGACGCAAATGACGAGAAGTCCTTTAGCCGGATATTCATGTCTAAAAAAGACAGTAAAGGCAAATGGGGAAAACCCACCGCATTGGGTAAAGAAGTTAACCGGCCGGGGGTACACTCCGCTAATCCGACGCTGAGCGCCGACGGACGCCGGCTGATTTATAACCGCATCCGGATGGAAAGCAACCGAATTGCGGAAGCCAAGATTTACGTTTCGGACGTAGAAGACGATGGCTGGAAGAGCGGCAACCCCGTTTCTGGCATCAATGATGACAAGCACCTGGCCCTGCAGCCAGCTCCGGGTGAACTGTTTGGCCGGGAGGTCCTATTCTTCGTTTCCGATATGGACGGTGGCGAAGGTGGTCGCGATATTTTCTACGCCAACTACGAAGGTGACGGCCGCTACGGCGCGCCGGTTAACCTCGGCCCGACCATCAATACGCTGGGAGACGATGACACGCCCTTCTACTTCGACGGCACGCTCTACTATTCCTCCAATGGGCGCCCGACGATGGGTGGTTTCGACATTTTCTACTCCGCCTGGAATGGCAGCGAATGGAGTGAAGCAGAGAATATGGGACCTGGCTTCAACAGTACCGTTGACGATCAGAGTCTGAGTGTTTTCGGCGATGGCCTCATCGGATTCATGACCAGCAACCGCGAAGGCGGTCGTTCGGTAAAAAGCAAGACCTGCTGCGACGACATCTATGGTTTCCAGATTGCCAGCCTGTACGCCAACCTGGTGGTTGGACTGTTCAACGAAGCAAAAGAGCCGTTGAAAACGGGGACTATTGAATTGCAGCCATTGCTCAACGACCGGCCCAACGGGCCCGGCGACCAGAAGTCTCGCGACGACGGCAACCGCTTCGACTTCGGCCTGGAGCTGGAAACGACCTACTCCGTAGTAGCCACCCACCCCGGCTACTACCCCGATACCGTGGAACTCAACACCCTGGGACTGACGGAAAGCAAGGAAATTCAGCACATCTTCTTTTTGAAGCCGATTCCGGTGCCGCCGGCACCAACGGAATTCTATGATACGGTAAGCATCGAAGAGGCGATTACCCTGGAGAACATCCTGTACGAATTCAATAAATCTGACATTCTGCCAGAAGCAGAACCTGACCTGAGGGTAATTCAGGGCTTAATGGAACAGTATCCGGAGATGATCATCGAGTTGGGTTCTCATACCGACAGTCGGGGTGGCGTAGCCGATAACCAACGGCTCAGTCAACGACGTGCGGCCAGTGCCAGAAAGTGGCTCATTGTGAACGGTAACATTGCCGGACCAAGGATCAAAACCGTCGGATATGGCAAGACCGTTCCGCTTACTGCCAGCTCCCGACTGGCCGAGCGTATTGATTTTCTGAATGAAGGAGACGTACTGACCGATGATTTCATCAACTCCCTGTCGGATGATGACACCAAGGAACGTGCGCACTTCCTCAACCGACGTACAGAGTTTAAGATTCTGGAAGGCCCAACCAGCATCATCATCCGCCGGGACGTTATTGAGCGAAAGGTAGACGGGCCTGACCGGGGGGCTGAACCCCGCTCCTTTGTTCCTTCCCCGGCACCTGCGTCCGCGCCTGAAAAAGATACCATTACGCGTTTCTCCAGCCTCTATGGCCAAAAGGACATCAAGGGCCTCCCCGTATTGCAATTCGACCAGCGGGAACTGGACCTCCACGACGTCAAAAAAGGGCAAAAGCGGAGTTTTGAATACACCTTTACCAATACTGGAAAGGTGCCGGCTAAGGTCATGCTGATCCAGGCATGTGACTGTACAACCATTGAGCACAACAACGCAAAAGTGTACGAACCCGGCGACAGCGGTGTGATAAAAATCACGTTCGACAGCACCGAGAAGGACGAAGACGAAACCATTGTCATTGACATCTACCTGGAGCAGAATGATAAGAACGACCTGCCCATTCTGGAGATGTTAGAGTATAGTTTCCGATTATTGAAGTAAGGCAAAAATTTGGTTTTTTTAATCGGTGGACTATCTTTAGGGGTCTAACATACCCTTTCATCATTTTATAAGAACCCACCTACTATGATTGACTATTTTAAGCTTGCCCTGAGCAAGTACGCCCAGTTCACCGGCCGTTCGCGCCGTAGTGAGTACTGGTACTTCTTTCTTTGCACCGTTATCATCACCTATGGCCTGCAGGGTCTTGGCCTCGCCCTTGACTTCAGCATCTTCACCATCCTAGGTGGTCTTGCCAGCCTTGCGCTGCTCATCCCCGGCATCGCCGTTGCGGTACGCCGGATGCACGATGTTGGCCGCAGTGGCTGGTGGTTATTAATCAGCCTCATCCCGCCAGCAGGTCTGGTCGTATTGTACTGGGCAGTGAGCGACAGCCAGCCCGGAGCTAATCAGTGGGGTCCTAACCCAAAGACCGGCGAAGCTGCTGACATCAGCAGCCACCTTGTAGACTAAAAATTTAACCATCAAACGTTAAATGTTACGGACCACGCGCCGCTGAAATTCCAGCCGGCGCGTGGTTCTTAGTTTTTATTTTCAACGCTGACCATCAGCCTGCCTAAAGTCCTTACAAATGACACGTTTCCCCGAGCAAGTAGACCTTGCCATTAATAAATCTTACGCCTTCAATTTTGGCGAATACATCAGCCGGGGCTTTAGCCTCGTTGGTAAAAACCCGGGCTTATTCCTTGCCTTTACCTTTATTTATCTGCTGATCATCTTGGTTTGCCAGATTATTCCGCTCTTAGGTCCCATTGCCTCCTTTGTGGCTACTCCTTGTCTTACGGCAGGGTTTTACCTGGCCGCTGACAAGCAAGAGCAAGGTAAAACCCTTGAATTTGGAGATTTTTTCAAGGGTTTTGACTTCATTGGCCAACTGATCCTTATCTCATTGATTCAGGGATTGGCCATCCTCGCCATAATGATTCCCGTCGGTGTTTTGATGTTCCTTTCCGTTAGTTCCACCGGTGGAGATGACTTCCCGGTATTGATGATCGGTTTAATGTTCGTCCTTATTCTACCGATCATTTATCTTATGGTTTCCTGGGCCATGGCTCCTTTCCTGGTATTGTTCCATAAAATGGAAGCTTGGCCCGCCATGGAAGCCAGCAGAAAAATTATTAGCTCAAACTGGTTCATGTTCTTCCTGTTCTACATCGTTTCCGGTTTCATCATGATGCTTGGTTTTTTGGCGCTGGGTTTTGGCATTCTCTATACATTGCCTGCAGTAACGTGCATGTATTACGCTGCCTTCCGGGACATCGTTGGCGTACAGGATTCTGCTACCGGAGGTTCCTTTATGGACCATTTAGTAGACTAGTGCTCTGTCAGGTCGATTTTGTCACAAATTTCGATCGTTGTATTTTGTGGGATGCAAAAAAAATACATCATCGCCTTATCGGATCAGGAGCGCATCGATCTAACCGCTAATCTACGTACTCGTAAATCTACGACGCCAGTTTATCGTCGCTCCCAGATTTTACTGGCTATGGACAAAAATGGTGACAAGGCCTGGAAAGATCATGAGATTGAAGAAGCTTACGGCATCTCTCCGCGCCAGTGTATTCGCCTAAGAAAGAGATTATGTGAAGACGGTATGGAAATCGCTTTAAACGGAAAACCTTATAAAAAGCGGACTCCCACTAAGTTTGATGGAGCCGTCGAAGCGCATTTGATCGCCTTACGGTGTAGTAAACCTCCCGCTGGTCATTCTTCTTGGACCCTTAGACTTTTGGCCAGTGAAATGGTTCGTCTAGAATATGTCGACAGCATGAGTCATGAGGGCGTAAATGATCTTCTAAAAAAACGAGATTAAACCCTGGCAAGTAAAATCCTGGGTTATCGCTAAGGTCAGCCCCGAATATGTGTACTGTATGGAAAGGGTATTACAGCTATACGCTATGCCCTACGATAGTCAAATTCCTGTTGTTTGCCTTGACGAGACTACCAAGCAGCTTATTGATGATGCTCAAGAGCCTTACGTCGATGCCAAGGGTGTTATTTATCAGGATTATGAGTATGTACGTAAGGGGGTACGCACAATTTATATGATCACGGAGCCTTTAGGAAATCGTAGAGAAGTCAAAGTACGCGGAAGTGGAAGCGGGCGAGACTACGCCGAAGTTTTGGCATACATCGCTGAAGAGATGTACGCTGACAAGTCAAAAATCCACTTGGTAGAAGATAACCTTAAAGCGCATAACTTGAAATTCCTGTATGAAATTTACGAACCAGCAAGAGCACTCGCAATTGCGGAGAAGTTTATTATTGTGAGAACGCCCAAGCACGGTTCTTGGCTAAATATCGCCGAGTGTGAAATAGGAGTACTTCGTAGTCAAGCGCTCAAAGGAAGAATTGGCGATGCTGCTATCCTGAAGAATCAAGCTGAAGCTTGGGCCAAAAACAGGAACGAGGCTCAACTAGGAGTTGACTGGCAGTTTACCGTTGAAGACGCTAGGGTCAAGCTCAAAAGGCTATATCCTACAATTATGACATAATTGACCTGACAGACCACTAGAGGATATTCGCTAAGCGAAATAATGGGAAGCGAAGGTATTAGACCAAAGCTTTCTACCCCACCTTGCCTGCTAACTTCCCCCTGCACCCGCGTCCGCGCCCTGATTCCCTTGCTCCGATCACGAATGTTGCATCTCCTCCGCCAGCAGATGAACAGGGCCCTACAGCATTGATGGTCAAAAAGGCGACCGGCCCGAATACGGACGTAAGACCAATAAGTATAGTTACTTAAGCTTGTAGGGGTTACTACGTGAAAAGCAGATTGAAAAGAAGAAATCCTTGGAGATTGGGTAACAAAGTGCCGCAAATTACATCAACGTCAAAGAAATTGATAAGATGAAAAACGCACTATCCACTACTATTCATTCCCATTCTATGCCAACGCTAATTTACCAACATGCCTTCCGGGTACTCGCAGGACTTGCCCTAATGGCCCTGTGCATAAGCTGTCCAACCCCTCCCGGTGGCGGCGGCGGGCCTCAAGTCGTAGGTTCCACACCAGATACCGTACACCTTGCTTTTGCCGGTGGCGGGTGGCGGGCCCATACCGGGCATGCTGCCTGGACGATGTCGCTCCTGGATAGCGGCAATATAAAACTGGACAGCGTCTTCACCAATGTGGGGACCATCTCCTCTAATTCCGGCGGAAGTTGGTTCAGTACCATGCTGATGTATTCGGAAGATTTTGTTGAGGCCATTGAGGCGCCTGATGCCATTAATACCTGGGATTCTATTGGATGGCTTGGGCAGCAAGAAAGTCTATTTAATGCCGCGGGCTGTGACACCGAAGGATACGAATATCTTAACTGTGTCGCCAACCATTACTTACCAGATGATGGTAAATTTTACTGGAACGAAGTAGTGGAAGGTATTGTCTTTAGAGATTACCCAATTGACCAGAGCGTGACGTTAAGTAGTCCACGCCAAGCCTGGGCAAAAGACAAGCCTTTATTGCTTGCATCAACCATGTTGACTACGGAAGTTGTCCTGAATAAAAAGGAAGAAGTGGATATTTTTGGAGACAGCGTTACCTATCACAGATGGTATGAAGCATGTCTTTCCCCCAATACTCCGGTTCTGGATGGCGATGGTGGTGGGTCTTGCAGTGGCCAGGCGACAACACCTGACGTAACTCCGGTGACCTTTTCAAGCCTTCCGGGAAACGCAGGCTATAAGGTCCCTTATTTCTTACCGGAGGTGGGCAGCGGTTCTAAGTTCAATGTTGGCTATACCTTAGATTATGTTGTTGATACAGCTCCAACAGCTTCGGCTACCATTCAGCATCCGTTGGTTTGCGACGAGATTCCAGTAGTAATTGCCGCAGCGGCTTCAAGTGCCGCTTTAGGCTTTGGTGCCAGCGCGGTTGTTTCTGAGTTTTTTGATGTGGCCTATGGATTGGAAGATGAAGCCCTTGGTTTTGAGCTGGCCAACTCAAAAGTTCAGTTTAATAACCCTGACAATGATTTAAGTATTGATACGCTGGCAGCACGTAAGTTTGTACGGCTGGCTGACGGTGGACCAACAGATAATTCAGGTGTAGCTCACCTGGTGAGCTTTTTACAGCTTAACGACCAGGCGGAGGGCTTCAATATTGTGGCTTTCGATAATGTACAGGAAATTTACAGCCCCGGCGGAAATGCTGCTGACGTTGGTACCGATATTGCCAGTTTATTCGGTTTGGCAATATGCCCGGATAATCAATTCTGTGGGCGCCTTGATTGTGGTGCGCCCTGTGTTAACCTTCCTGACGTACAAGTCTTTGATTCTACGGTAGTAAAGACGACGACTGCCACCTGGAATCCGCCATCAGGCGTGCAGGGGCAAGCATTGATCTACACTAAGTATACCGTAACTACTGTAGATAATCCAGCATTCGGTATTCAGGCAGGTACTACGGGGACACTTCATTCTTTCACCTGCCAATGGTCAAGTGCGGATACAGAACCACTTAACGAACAAACGGATAGTGATTTTATCGCCTACGCTAATATGCTCAAATTTATCAACAGCGGTTTATCGGCGGATAACCAAAAAGGGCTAAAGTACCTACAAGCAGCACTTGGGCTAACCGAATAGTCGCTGCGGTGGCAAGTGGCAGGTTACAAGTTGCAGGTTAGCCATCTAATGGCCAACTTGCAACTTCATTAGCCTAAATATTCCATTGTGAAACAACTGCTACTTTTCTTTTTAGTCTGCTGCATTTCGACCAGCCTTCAGGCCCAGACAACGGGCGTTCAATTCAACGGCACCACGGGGGGCATCTCCTTTTGTCATGACGATGCGCTTAATATTACCGAAGGCTTTACCATCGAAGCGTGGATTTTTAGCCCGGAGTGGAAAAGTGAGTTTTGGCAAGGTTCCATTGTCAACAAAGACCAACAGGGGCCAGACGTGGGCTACGCCCTTCGTGCCGGCAAGAACGGCATATTAAATCTGGTGATGTCCGTAGACGACGTCTGGTTTGAAACCAGTACGGATCCCATCATGAATACCAACCAGTGGTACCACGTGGCGGCAGTGGTTGATGACGGAGCCGTTCGCCTGTACATCAATGGTAATCAGCAGGCAATGCGCACGTTCAGTGGTACGCCTTCCAATGGTTCGTCTAACCTAACCGTTGGGGAATCAGCGGGCTTCCCTGGCCGGGTGTGGAACGGCATCCTGGATGAAATTAGGGTTTGGAATATTGCCCGGACGGCCGCTGAGATTGCGGACAACCAGACAACTGAATTCACGGGAAGCGAGGCCGGGCTGGTCCTGTATGCTCCTTTAGAGGAAGGAGCTGGCCTCACCACCGCCAACCTTGGCACCATCTCTTGTAACGGCACCTTCGTTGACCTGGCAGCAACCGCGTGGACGGATGGCTACTCCATTCCTCCCGTTGATGTTGGTGTATCGGCCGTCATTGCTCCAGACGTTCTCAGTATTTACAGCCGACCGGTGAAGACGCAGGTCACCATCAACAACTACGGCAGCGAAGCCGTCACCGATGTTCCGGTTGCCCTGTCGGTCAACAGTATTCCTACGCTGATGGCGACTTACCCGGGGACCATCGAGCCTGGTACTTCCGTCAACTTCATCTTTGAAGAACCACTTGACCTGACCGGCAACAATACCAACTTGCTCACCGCTACAACAACACTCGGGACTGATCCGAATGGGCTGAACAATAGCACTACCTATCGCTACCGTAAGCCTGCCGATGGCGCTAACGGCCCACTGGTAGGCATCAGAACCAGAGAACAGCATAATTTTGGTGCCGCAGGCCAAAACAGGACGTCTACGATCAACCTACCGGAGAATATGGAAGACTACGAGCAGCTGTTGCTCCACCTATCGGTGGAGTGCCCGGGAACCGGTTGTGACCCCTGGGATCAGACGGGCAACATCACCATTCTGACGGAGAACGGCCCTTTTGAAATCGCCAGGTTCATCACGCCCTACCGCATTGCGTGCGGCGGCCCGGAATGGGTGGTTGACGTAACGGATTTCAAGGACATGCTTGCGGGGACCGTTACCATCGGTTCCTTCATTCAGGTGTTCGGCCAGTCCGGCTGGCTTTTGAATGCTAACCTGGAATTGGTGAAGGGGAACAGCCCAGTTTATCAAAAGACTTCTCCGCTGTGGAGCACACAGTACCACGTGTACGGTGACCCGGGGATAGAGGATGACCTGCCTGAACTGACCCGGTCTATTGAAGCCCAGACGACTGACAGTCACTTTCGCCTGACGATGAGCGGCCACGGACAGGGAAATACCAACAACGCAGCAGAGTTCAGCAACCAAACGCATCGGCTGATGCTGGAAGGCGAGCTCGCTACCGTCCATAACCTGTGGAAAGGTGATTGCTTGCAAAATGAATGTGCCAATCAATTCGGTAGTTGGGAGTTTAATCGCGCGGGATGGTGCCCGGGCCAGGCCGTGCAGCCTTTTATTTTTGACCTTGGCGGTGACCTGTTTGCGGGGACGGACATTACCCTGGATTATGAATTGCAACCGTATACCAACCTGTTGAATACCAATTATGATGACATGGGGCACACCGAGCCCTTCTACCGGATTGCCGCCTATATCGTGGAAGAAAGCGAGATGCATTACACCTCCCTGACCAACCTGCGGGCCGACTCCATGCAAATATTCGTAGCCGGAGACCCCAATGCCCCAACGGAAGACCGGCTGGTTCTTTACCTCAAAAACACCGGCGCTGAAGACGTTGTCGGTGGCGATGTAGCCTTCTTCGTCGACGGTGATCTGGTGGCGGAGGAGACGTTTTCGGAAACCATCCTCGCTGGAGATACGATGGCTTATACTTTTCGGGCGGCTACCGGAATTGCTGACTTCGAAGACGTTGAGGTAATTGCCCGGGTGACGATCGAGGGTGATGAGAACGTAAGTGATGATGCCACAAATGCGGCGAGCACCTTTTACACCGTTGGGGCCAGCAACGTCAGTGAGGCCGGGGTGGCCGTTTATCCTAACCCAACGAACGGTCAGCTTAACCTTAGTCTGACGCCAGCCTTCATTGGTGGCCAGCTCGAGGTGATCGACGTAAATGGACGGGTTTTGCAATCCCTGCGAATGCAAAGCCTGAACCTGGCAATAGATATTCCCCAAAAGGGGCTTGCGGTACTCCGTTTTCGGACGAATGAGGGCTTGGAGTATTATCAGAAAGTGGTGGTCAACTAAGGGCCCGGAGAATGCACTTCGGAGCATCGTTTTTTTTGGCGCGGCCGCAGGTGCAAAACGTAGGATGAGGGAGCAAACTTCACCTCGCTTTCCAACTTCCCTTGTACCTGCGGCCGCGCCCAAAAAAGATCATTCTAGCGCTGGCACATTAGTTGGCAGCATTACTTCTCCAGGACACCCGGATTTATACTGAAAACTTCAGATTGTACGGGTTAATACAGGTATTTACCCTTGTTCGCCCCTATTGTACCATTGATGTTTTAGCGCTATTTATACATTGTATATCTTACTGTAAAGTTGAAAAAAATCATCACTTAGAATGCATCTACTAAAAGCCCCTACGGCAAATACGGTGGCTAATTACTTGCTGACGCGCCTGGTGCAATTGGGGGTGCAGGACCTCTTCGGGGTGGCTGGTAACTACGCCGCGCCTTTCCTGGATACCGTGCTGGCTGATCCCGCCCAAAGAATCAAACTGCTGGGCACCAGCACAGAAATGAACGCCGGCTACGCCGCCGATGCCTACGCCCGCTACCACGGTTACGGCGGTGCCTTCGTTACTTACGGCGTTGGGTCTTTCAGCATCCTCAACGCTACGGCCGGTTCTTACGTAGAGAAGGTGCCCGTGCTCGTCATCAACGGAGCACCAACGAATAAAGAAGACAACATCGAGAAAAATGCCGGTTTGTTGTTCTCGCATTCGACGGGCAATCAGCTGGCTGATCTCGACATGTTCCAGAAGGTCACCGTTGCCGCCGAACGGATTACCAACGCCAATCTCGCCCCTTTCCAGATCGATAAGGCGCTTACCGCCATGATGGCCTATCAACAACCCGCTTACCTTGAAGTGGCCGAAGACGTCTGGCGCGCATCCTGCGTCGAACCCGTTGGAAAACTTGAGGTGGACCCCAGCCGTACCACTTCGGTCTCCGTAGTTAAGCAGGCGGTTGCGGCGACAATGGAGGTCATCAGTCAATTCCCCAGGGTAGTGACCTGGGCGGGCATCGAACTGCGGCAGCAAAAGCTGACCGGGCCCTTTGAAGAACTCCTGCAGCAACTCAACGACCGGGTACCGGAGGGGGACCAGCCCATTAGGTTCGTCACTTCCTACTTAAGTAAATCAGTCCTCGATGAACGTCACCCACTGTTCGATAGCTGCCGCGTGATCGGTAAAAACATGGGCGCAGACGGTGTGGAAGATTACTGCCTGTTGGGAATTGGCGGCTGGACGGTAGATGCCAACGTAGCCAGTACAAACATCCGGGATGAACGCCTGATTGTGGCCTGCAACGACGGCGTCCTGGTCGGTGCTGAGTTCTTCCCGATGGTGTCGTTGTCCGACTTCATTTCCGAACTGAAAACGGCACTTGCAGCAGCAGAAGAACAACTACCACTTTCCGGCAAGGCGTTAGCTCCATTACCTGATCCCAAGCTTGGGGATGACCTGACCTTCGATACGTTCTTCCATGAGTTGGAAAACAACTGGAACCCGGACAACATCCTCCTTTCAGGTGTTGGCTTTACCTTAAGTATCGCTTCCTATTTACGGGGCGTGGCGCAGAATGGGTACCTCACCGACGGCGTTTGGTTGTCCATCGGGTACCCGGTAGGTGCAGCGACCGGTGTGGCCCAGGCCTGCAAAAGATCGGCCGATGGCAGTAAGAAACGGACCTTCGTGGTCATTGGAGATGGTGCTTTTCAGGAAGTCTGCCAGGCAGTATCTGACCAAAACTACCACGGGCAGAACAACGTTATTTTCGTGCTGTCGAATACCATCTATGGGATCGAGCAATTCATCGTCAACCCCAACCCTTTCCGGGAACCTCCGGTAGAATACCCGAAAAAGCATGACCTGCTCAACTCGGTGTACAGCTATAATGACCTGCACCAGTGGGATTTTGTAAAGCTCGGAGAATCCTTCGGGAGTATTGGTCGGCGGGTAGAGACACTTGCTCAACTGGCCGATGTACTTTGCGAAATTGAAGACCACCCTTCCCGTAATTTTTTGGTGGAAATCGTTGTGCCCAAAACGGATATTCCTGCTGATCTACTGGCTGCTGCGAAGTACGTCGGCGAAGATGAAACGGCGAATGAAAACTGGCCACCGGCTGGGAAATTTTAGGTGCTGAGACCAGGACCACCCCAGATCACTTATAACGCGTGTAACTTACTACCTTATAAATCAACCCATAATGCAACATTTTAAGGACCTCCACACCAAAGCTGAATACGACATCGCCATCATCGGCGCTGGCATCGCCGGACTGTATACCGCTTATCGCCTGATAGAAAAAGATGCGACGTTAAAGATTGCCATCTTCGAGCGCCTCAACCGTACCGGAGGGCGTTTGGATTCGGACATCATCAGGCTTAACAACAACGGTGAACTGGTGAAAGGGAAGAAAAAACAGGACGTCAATACGATCAAGGAAGAGCAAGGAGGTATGCGCTTCAACGACAGTATGGAGGAGCTGATGAACCTGATTCATAAGCTGGGGCTGGAAAAACAGATCGTCCCCTTCCCGATGAAGAGTGAAGTAGAACTTACGGAGGGGGGAGCCCTCGTCAACACCAACCGCTTTTACTTTCGGGGCAAAGGGTTTTCGGTGGCAGATGCCGCTGCCAGCCATGATCAAATTTGGGGTACCCTTTACGATATTGAACCGCAAGAGAAAGGCCTGGACCCCAACCAGATCATTGCCAATGCCTTCAACCGTATTCTGAAAGCCAACAACTGGGGAATGGGGGAGGAGTTGTCGGCCGATGAATGGACACAGGTTCGGGAAGAGGTGGAATGGAAGGGTAAGCCCCTCAATAAATGGCACATCTGGGGCCTGTTGCGAGACATGGGCTACTCGGAAGAGTGCATCCGTATGCTGGCTGATACTACGGGCTTCCCGGATACCTTCAAGGCCTTTACCAACGCTGGTGGCGCTTTTCAGTTGCTGGCAGATTTTCCGAAGAACCCGAAGTACAACACCTTCATTGATGGCTTCAGTACCTTGCCAGATGCCATCGTTAAATCAATCAAAGACAAGGTGGCTATCTTTCTGAGTACTAACCTGAACAGCCTGCACGAAGATGAGCACGGTTACGAATTACGACTGGCTAAAGCCAAATTCGGTGACAATGCTACGCCCTTCAGTAAAGACACCAAGTCGGTGTGCGTCAAGCAGGTTATACTGGCAACGGCGGTGAAGGGCATTCAGGATATCTTCTACAAATCGCCAGCCTTGTTCCGGCATAAGCAGGCCCCAAAACTTTGGGAGGCCATTAATGAAGTGGAAGGTGCGGAGTTAATGAAAATCAACCTTTACTTCAAAGAAGCCTGGTGGCTTAATGGGATGACGGGCCGCCCGGAAATTCAATTTGGTGGCAATTTTACCACTTTACCCCTCAACGCCATTTATCCGTTTTATGCGATTGAAAGCCTGGACATAAAAGGAGATGATGTAACCCTCAAGCCAGCACATTATGACCGCCCAGCCGCGCTGACCCTATACACGGACTTTAGTAAAAGCCAGTTTTGGGAGGGCCTGCAGAACATTGAGCCGATGTTTACATCTGACCTGCAGGAGCACTTCTCCAAGGAAAAGGTCCAGGTGATTTTTCCGGCTTCTCAGGCAGTGGCCGATGAGATGATGAAGCAACTGGCCATCCTGTTCGGTGCCACCAATTTGCCGGAGCCCATCCTGACGAGCTACCGCTCCTGGAACGGGAAGGACGACTTCGAGTATGCCTACCACCAGTGGAAGCTGAACGCAAAAGACAGCAAGACGCGACTTTACCTGGCTAAACCTTATAAGGACAAAGGGATTTATCTCTGCAACGAAGCCATCTCCGATATGCAGGCGTGGGTGAATGGTTCTCTTCGTTCGGCAGACATGGCATTGAAGCACTTCGGCATTAAGCCATTGCCCGAAAAGAAAAAGATTAAAGCCCGTGGTTTGGATGAGGCAACGGCGGTGAAGCTGCGTAAGCAGAGTTTTGGGGGTGTTTGGGGGTAGGGGCAAGGCTAGCGCATACTCGCACGACGTATTAACTGCTATTCAACAACCAGCCCGACGGCCCCCACAAAGTCGACGAAGTCGTAGCCGCCCGACCGGGAAAACCGGTACTTATACCCAGGATTTGTGTCGGACGGCTACTTAAAGCCTGCGGTAGCAGGCCATTCGTGGGCCGTCGGGCCGATACCTAAGGAAGTATGCGGGAGCCCTGAGGGGGAGGGAGGAGACCTGGAATTCAAGAGAATGAATTTTACTCCTGAAAATACCTAATCCTACGGGTGAATGTCCCTATTGTTTACCTCATGCAAGGTTAAACTAACTCATCAAAGTATCTTAACGGTGCTCCGGTAGTACCGGCATAACTTTTGTCACACATCACCCATTTCGTTCCATCATGCTGAAACATTTTAATTGCATCGTGCAAATCGTGAATAATACCGATCAAACGCTTGATTTGATGGACGTCCAAAATAAGCACGGCGAATACGACCCAGCTCCGCCTAACCAGATTAAGCCAGGAGAGGTGATCGAATTTACCCTGAATCACCACGAGCTCTCTCCGTATGGAACGGCGGGTAGTTGCTTGTATCGCAGCAAAGGCGGCAGTGCAGATGTGGCCATGAGCTATCGGTGCCCTTCTTTTATCGGCCCTAACGGTGCTGATGTTCTTGTGCAAAATAGCTCGGTACTTCATGCACATATGATTCCGAACCCACTACCGGAATCTGGTCATCCGATGAAGGTGCAATTCACTATTTCTAACTAAAATTCTCCCTCCATGACCAAAGTGAAAATCCCTCCATACGTCCGGGCAAGTAACCCCCATTTGGCACGCTGGCAATCTGCGGTGGCGGAAGTGGCAGAAGAGGAATTACGGAGCAAATATCCGGACCTTTCTGCAGCTGCTTTGCAGCAAAAGCTGTTCACCCACCCAATGGTGCTGGGCACAAATATTCACGTCCAGGAAGCAGAAGGGGCTGGCAGGGGCTTGCAACCGAAAGGAATCGAGACTTACCGGTCTCTTGCTAAATCAGACGCCGCTGCTATGCCCGTTATTCATGGAGTTTTGTCTCATCAATTTTTTGAAAAGGAACGGACCAATGGTCTGCTCTCAGAGCCCCTCCTTTTTCCAGATAGCGACTATGCTTACCTTCAGTGGGCAAAAGTTGTTGTCAAATGGGGGCTTTTCGGCAACCCCATTCCAGGCCCTTATCGCAGCGTAAAAGAAAATGGTGGACCAGTTGCTGATTTTGGCGTAATTCAAATTCCAAACGATGCCAAAGTGGCCATTCTCGGAGATTTTGCCACTGGTCTCAACGACGCCACCACCTTACTCATCGCGATGCTACGCGACCTGCAACCCGATTTTATCGTTCATCTGGGGGATATCTATTACTCCGGTTCTGAACAGGAATGCAAGACCTATGTTGCTACTTTCGACTACGCTTTTTCTGTGACGGGACGCAAAGTTCCCGTCTTCTCCTTACCGGGCAACCACGATTATTATTCCGGCGGTTGGGGCTTTTTTAAGTCCGTTCTGGAGATGAACGCTAAAAATGGATTCCCGCAATACGCCCAGCCAGCCAGTTATTTCTGCCTTCGGACAGAAAACGCCAACTGGCAACTCCTTGGCATGGACACCGGATACAACTCCGTCCATAACTACCAGGTCACTAAACTGGGGGGGAACCTGGAGGCTGCTTATGCTCCCTGGCTGGAATTTGACGAAGCCGCCTGGCACCAGAACAAACTCACCAATTTCCCCGGCCGGACCATTTTGATGTCCCACCACCAACTCTTTTCTTCGGACGCCGTGATCAATGACGGAGATAGGGTAGTGTATCAACAGGGAACGAATGTTGATGCCCTAACCTACCTCAACGGAAACCTGCTACAGGTTTTCAAGGATTACCTGCCGAAGGTGGCCGCATGGTTCTGGGGGCATGAGCATACCCTAAATATCTTCAAAGACAACCAGGCAGGACTATCCAAAGCCCGCCTGGTGGGCAACAGCGGCTACGAAGAGTGGGAAGGGGAAAACCCGTACAAGCACACTGATTCCCCATACAGTGATCTAACCCCAGAGGTAGAGGTAGGCGTTACTCCGGTATCCTGGAATGGCCAGAGCTTCAATTTTCTGAACCATGGTTTTGCCTTGCTAACCCTAAAAGCCGGGCAGGCCTGCGTAGATTATTACGAGTATCCGGTATTCAACCCGCACCAGCCAATTCCGGCTGATCCGCCACCGATTAGTAAGGTGGATTTTCGGGATGCTTCGCTTTAACTTAGGTTTACATCCGTGCCGCCAACACCCTAATCCTTTCTAATACCACCTGCTCGTCCAACTTCTTGTAAGCGACCACGTCAATGGAATAATCGGTATGGTTAGCTGCCCGCCACCGAAGACGATAGGTATGATTAGGGCCTCTTTTACCGTAGCCGTAAATGGTTTCATCGCCGAACCCGTCGGGTACGGAGCGGTAGGAAAGTGTACCATCCGTATTAGACAGGTCTTGTTGGAAGGCCTGCTCCAGGCCTTTACGTTCAATGGTACGATCACTACTCTGGGCGATGGTAATGGTGGCCGCTCCGACGGAGTTGGTAGAACTGTAAAAGCAGGACTGCAAGCGGCCGTCACGCATGGTGGTCGGGATGGGATCATTAGAACCTTCCCAGCTCAGGTCCTGAGCAACGGTGGCACCGGGCAGTGCATCGCAAGGATGTGCAGCCTTGGACGGTGAACTGGTAGCGTTAACGGTGGGAGGTGTGCTGGATAGGGAGACGTCGGCTTTTTTGGAAGCCCCGTCGCTACAGGATAAACAAACAGCCAGGACAAGGGAGAAGAACATAAATTTCATAGAAGTAGTAAATGAGTTTGCCCTTTTATGGTGTCGATGTTGAAGATGTTACAAGAAAGGGACGATACCTGAGAAACAGACCTGTCCCGGCTCCTCAATACCTCTTTTTTGGCGCGGACGCAGGTGAAAAGGAAGGATTAGAGGAGCAAGGAGGATGAACCAAAAACCACCACTCTGGTTTGAAGCATCCTATGAAGTCTTAAACCGAAAGAACGAGATCATTGTGGAGTTGGAAGGGTAAAACAACAACGTACTCCTGTCACCTTCACCGGTATCCACTGGTAGCCCACCCAGGCAAAATCATAGACCAGCTCCACCAGGTGCGGGCACCCCGCACAATCCTGATGTGTTTTAGCGTAAGCCCGCTGCCAGTTCTCGCCCCGGGTAAACCGCTGGCGTTCGGGACAAGGGCAGCCAATGGTCCAATAGTGGTGGTAGCCCTTCCATTCGGAATGCCTGACCTTAAGCACCGTTGCCGCTTGCCGCCTCCGGTATTCCGCCCGATGCTGAGCAGGGTGAAACAGCCAGCGGCCATGAACCTCCAGCCCATGTTCCCGGCCTCCGAAATTAATGATTCGGCGGGCCAGTTCCTGGGTGTCAGCAGCTCGCTGTTCCTGAACCAGCTCCTTGAAGATTGCCAATACATCTATCTCCACTGAGGGCACCCCCGAGCGGATGAAGACACGTTGCTTGTAAGCGTCAACGGCATGGGTAACTTTGAGCTCTACGATTAATTTCTTTTGACCATAAAGAATAACGTCGGCGACAAAACCTTTGACCTTCGCTTCTTCCGCCGTACGCCGGTAGGTGAATCCGCGGATTGGCTCAATCGCTTCTGTCACCCCCCGGGCGAATACCGGCGGCAAGACGATCTTCTGGTGATGGTGGAGTACTGCTTTTGCGAATCGATGCAAGGCAGTCTCCACCGCACCGGCACACTCTTCCACCCGGTAGTGGGCAAAGTGGTGGGCTTTTACCTTACCGCGCTTAGCAGAAAGCCTGGCCCCACAGGCCGGGCAGGTACACTTACACTTTAGGCCGCGCTGCGCGCGGCGGATGGGGACCAACAACCCATCTCCCCCCACACCAACGATGAGGGGCAGTCTTGTAGCAGGCATGGTGCCGGCGTTTTAAACGATAGAATAGGCGCGAGAAAGGAAGGGCGATAAACGCAGGTGTAAATGTTGATAATTGCGCGCCGTAAAACAAATATAGGTTTTATTCTGCAACCTGTAACCTGCCCTAGTGCTTTGTCAGGTCGATTCTGTCGTATTAACTGTTGGTGAATTTTGCCTGCTGGCAAGGCGCTTGAACCGGAGTTTAGCCGTAGCTAAATGAGGATTCAAGCAACGCAGCCAGCGGGTAAAAGACGCCGCAGTTAAT
>JBGCFZ010000525.1:0-4158 GCA_045110355.1 Lewinella sp.
GTAAAAGCGAGTTATTTTAATCGGCGGTAGCCGACACGAGCGCTAGCGAGCATCGGCACAGCTCGTTAGAGCTTTATAGCACAGGCCTGCGTTTTAACGCAGGTAAGGCCCAAAACGGTTCCTGCAATTTGATATACACACGGTCGCAGGTGCAGAAAAAGGGATAAAAGCAGGGAAACTATCTTCGTTACCCCGGTTTGCCATAAATCGAGTAGACGCAATTAGCTACTCAAAGGCAAAACCAAGCCGGATCCCGAACCGCTCATAACTCAGCCCCCGAGCGCTGAGGTAGGTGTCCAGCCGCCATTTACCGAGAATACGATCCAAGCCGACTCCTAATTCGAGGTAGTTATCAAGAGCTGGAGTCAGCAGGTAATTAATACTCACAACTGGTTGGAAGACATCTTTCTCCTCCCGCACCTTTATCCCTTTCCAGCGGTGTTCGTAGTGTGCCTTCAGGTAGGCACTACGAGTACTGTAGGTGTAGTAGTCGAGTAACTGGAAGTCGCCCAAGCGCGACGTATTGATGATGAGTTGGTTCCCATTAAAGTGGTTGAAGTCAACAAAAGTCGAGCGTTTGTCACTTATGAAGTCGCCCGTTTCTAACTCAAACCTGCCTGCTCCAAATTCCCCCATTCGAAGGCCACCGTTGACGCGTAGGGCTATCTTACCGTAGTCCAAATCACTGCCGAATAGGCCTGGAATTGACTGGTCGTAATCCAGGCTGAGTTTTAGGCTCTCCCCTTCCGTGACAAAACGCCCTCGCTTGTGGGTATACTTTGTGTTGGCTTGCCAGCTTAGGTTAATGGAGAGTAAGGTAAGTTGGTGACGGGAGAAGGCGGTGTTATCCAGCTCGACATTCTCAGGAGCATTGAGTGTAAACTCCCCATCGGTATATTCAGGTAGATTTTCTAATGGTGTTCGCTCACTCCAGCTTAAGGTGCCCGTTAGCAGCAGGTTTTTAACTGGGGAAGAGATATGGGAGAGTTTCAAGTAGGTTTTCTCGTATACCTTTAAGTAGTTATCTTCACTGAGCAGGGCGTAGCTGGTGTATATGTTTTGTGATAAGGTGCTCTGCTCGTTCAGTTGCTTAGTGTACCGTCCGCCAGAGACCTCCAGGGAAGATCGTGAAGCAGGGTGATAAAAATACCTGGCGAAGAGTTCGGTCCCAAATCGCCGGTTACCGAAACCGTACCGCAAGCTGGGATTTAGGTAATAGAATTTCCCTTCCCCCAGCTTATTGGTATAGCTCGGCCGGAAATCTACTACCACACCTTCTACAGTATTGGCGGATAAGGTATTAGTTACAGATGGGGAGTAAACCGACTTCCGCCCCTCGGCGTACTTCAGTACGCCGCCGCTAAAGAGTAGGTTTCTGGGACCAATCTTGTTACTAATATGGATAGGCGTATTTTCTGTGGAATCAGGCGCTGTGGAAGCCTGATTGATTTGGCCCAACAAGATTTTACTACCCAGTAGCGCCAAGCAGAGCAAGGGGACAAATGTGAATGATTTGATCATGTGGAGTGATTTTGTTTCCACAAAAGTCCTCCCTTAGACCATCGCATGAAAGCGATTCCGGGTGGGCTGCCACATGCTCTTATGGGCAGCATTTTGTCCGTTCACCCGGCTATAAGGCAACTCGCCATAAGTAGGGTGTACTCTCCTTTGGTTTTCGCATCTTTAGGAATGTCAATCCTACAATTCCATTCTAAAACAGGTATTACATGAGGATAAAAATCTCCCGGCACGAGCTACTATTGATCATTGGTTTCTATGTCTTTATGGCTTTGAACTACTACGTTACGCTGTTTCTCGATCTTGGTGTAACCACACACTACCGAGCGGTTCTGCTAAATTACGGGTTTAAGGCAGTGTTAAGCGTTCCCGTCGCCCTTTTAGTACTAAAGCAGATGAAAAACATGAGTTGGAGCTTGGTTCTATTAATTCATTTAGCAACCCTCATCGCTTTTAGTTTTACGTGGATGAAAATGTATTATGCGGCCTGTGATTATCTCGACATCTACCGACCCAGGGATTCGAAATTTGTGTGGGACTTTTACTTGACAAGCTTATTTTACGCTATCCAATTCGGCGGTTTACATCTCTACCTATACAACCAGGAGATCAAGGAAGCGAATTTACTCATGTCAAAAATCAACCGGCTCAAGTCGGAGAGTGAGCTGTCCGCTCTGAAGTCACAGCTGAATCCACATTTTTTGTATAACGTCTTTAACACCATTAGCTCAGCCATCCCTCGCGAAGCAAAACCCGCGCGGGAAATGATTAATATTTTGGCGGATATATTTCGGTATCAGCTAAAGGCATCCCGTCAGAAAATGGTACTGATCCAGGATGAACTCCTGTACATCAACAGGTACCTAAAGTTGGAAAAAAAACGTTTTGGTAGCCGGCTTGCTTTCCGCATTGAGACTGGTGGAACATTAACTGGCTTCAAAATGCCCCCTACTTTACTACAGCCCATTGTCGAGAACGCAATCAAACACGGCATTTCGCCGATGGTCGGTGGCGGGGAGGTGATCATCAAGGTTCAACCCAAAGAAGCAGTCGTGAGGTTTGTAATTAGCGATACTGGAGTTGGGGCGGAAGACGAAGAACTGTCTGACCTCCTCGGTACCGGTATTGGTCTTACGAATACCAACGAAAGACTGATAAAAATGTACGGACAAGGGCTGATTCTAAGCCATAATCAACCGCAGGGCCTACATATAAGCTTTAGTGTACCCTTAAAAGACTAAGCCATGAAGAAGGTTATCATCATCGACGACGAACCTTCCGCCAGAGAACTGATTAAGGAATATCTGGAAAGTCATCAGGAGTACATCGTCGTACAGGAATGTAACAACGGAGTCGACGCCGTTAAATCCATCAATACACTCAAACCGGACCTCGTATTTCTCGATATTCAGATGCCGGGTCTCAACGGGTTTGAGGTAATTGAAAAACTAGATAAAATCCCCCGAATCATCTTTTCTACCGCCTATGACGAGTATGCCCTGCAGGCTTTTGACGTCCATGCCGTGGATTACTTGCTTAAACCCGTTAGGCAGGAGCGTTTTGAAGAGGCGATGGATTATTTAGCAAAAAATAGCCTTACCCAAAGTTCACGGCTGGAAGAGTTTGTCAGTAAAATGGTCACCGACGATGCCTATCTGGATAAACTCCTGATCTGGAAAAAAGGAAAGCTAATTAAGTTAGCTACGGAAGATATCATATGGATTAAAGCCGACGGCAACTACGCGAAAATTGTGACCACGAACCAGACACTGCTCAGTAGCATGAGCCTTAAAAACATTGAGCAAAAGCTTAATCCCCACCATTTCATTAAGGTGCACCGATCAGCCGTTGTCAACGTAGATGCCATTAAGGAGCTGTATCGTCATCAGTCTTCGTTTCAAATAGTCTTGAGTAATGGGGACCTGGTAAAAGTTAGTCGATCGTATACCAACGACATTAAAAAGAGGATAATTTGATAGTTGATCAGGCTTGTAATATAGAACTTGTTAAAGCACGAGGATTCTGTCACCCTACATTACACAGTACTTGCATATGAGCTGAATTATCTTCAGGGCGCGGCCGCAGGTGCAAGGGGAAGAGATAAAAGCAGGGAAGAAAATTTGGTACTACCGGAAAACCCAATACTTTTACTATAGCGTATTTGAACCCAGAAACCACCTAATCCATGTCAGTAAAAAAAGCAGAGCGCCGTTTGGCGGCCGTGATGTTCACAGATATAGTGGGCTATACCGCGCTTATGCAAACCGACGAAAAAAAGGCTGTTGCTCAGCGGGCTAAACACCGTCAGGTATTTGAGGAGACCCACCAACGCCACCAAGGGAATATTCTGCAATATTTTGGTGACGGCACCCTGAGTACATTCAAAAGTGGGGTCGAAGCCGTCGCCTGTGCCATTGCCATTCAGCAGGTATTGAACGTGGCGGATGGGATTCCCCTGCGCATCGGGCTACATACGGGCGACATCGTTTTTGATGGAACGGAGATCTATGGCGATGGCGTAAACGTAGCCGCCCGCATCGAAAGCATGGGCGTACCCGGTGGTGTGTTGATATCCGGTAAACTGAATGAAGAATTACTCAACCAGCAACACCTTACGACGACTGCACTGGGCTTTTTCAG
>JBGCFZ010000526.1:0-16726 GCA_045110355.1 Lewinella sp.
GAACAATACCAATATCAGCGCATTTATCTCTCATGAAGCCACTACTCCTGTTTTTCCTTGCGCTAACCTTCCTTGCCTGTGATCCCAACCGTAAGCCTCCCACCTACTCCCGAGAAGACGGCAACCTAACCGTAGCGGGCTCCATGCGTAGTGTGCTGTACGATGGCAAAACCAAGGGGCAGATCTTACTGGACACCATTAGCGAACGCAAAGGGTTATACGGCCTCGGCCCTTCGGCCTTCCTGCAAGGAGAACTTCTCATCCTGAACGGACAGGCATACCGCAGTGAAGTCGTCAGTAAAAAGGAGATGAAGGTCGAGAAGACCTTCTCTACAAAAGCTCCCTACTTCGTTTACACCCAGCAAACGGATTGGCAGGAGTTTACCCTGCCACCTTCAGTTCGGACATACCGGCAATTACTCGACTATGTAGACCGGATAACCACTTCAAAGCCCCGGCCATTCGTATTTCGGCTGAACGGCCGGATAAAACAAGCTGACATCCACGTGGCTAACCTTCCCAACGGCGTTTTCCCTAGCGAGCCCAAAGAAGCACTGACCGGACAGCAGAGCTACCGGCTAACCGACCGGGATGTTGAAATCGTAGGCTTCTTCAGCGTCAATCATCAAGGCATATTCACCGACCTGGACAGCTATGGTCACCTGCACCTCATCACCACCGACCGCGACATGATGGGCCACTTGGATGGATTTCAACCTGGAGCTGGTATGCAGTTGTACATACCTAAACAACCACAATAGTAAAGGGATAGAGGGCTTGAGGGAGTTAAGTCTTTAAGACCAGAAGAGATTATTAGAAACCTTTCTTCCATTGCTCCCTTTGTCCCTTTCTTTGCACCTGCGGCCTCGCCAAAATAAAAACGCCACCATCAACCAAAGTTGACGGTGGCGTTTCAGTCTTACAGACTACTAAGACTAGCCAATGATCAGATCGTCCTCCGCTGGAGTAACGGAACCTGTATCTCCAGATTGAACGGGAGCTTCCATGCGGTTACGCTTATTGATTTCTTCCCGGTTACCTTTCCATGCATCGCCTTCGTAGAAAAAGGCAATGACCCCCCAAAGGAGCAGTCCCGTGGGCAATAGTACCGAAAGCGCCAGACCTTTAACCTCGTAGCCCATGTGCATGAACTCGTAGATGATGAAGTAGGCCTTATAAACGGACAAAATGATGATGAGCACCGCGAGCAGGAGGAATAACCACTGCAGGTCTTTGGCCCAGTCCTGAGCTTTGAGCAAGGAAAGAACTACTTCAACAACGGTAACCGCTGCCAATAAGCCAAGGCCTTTCCAAACTGCTTTTTTCGAATCTTCGTAGCTAACGTGAGATGCCATGAGGATGATATTTTTTCGCCGGCCAGGCCGGTTGTTAGGTTATTGTTGGTCGCTGTCTGCAAAACGCGCAGCGTTTTCAATAGCCCCTCCTCCGTGGGGAGGGGTTGGTGAGGGGGTTTAGAGGAGGTAAAAAACCAGGAATACAAAGACCCAGACCAAATCTACAAAGTGCCAGTAAAGGCCGATCTTCTCAACCATCTCATAGCCATTGTTCCGGGCGGCATAAACACCACTACCTGCGTTAATCAGAATGATCAACAAGAAGCCTACACCGGTAAGTACGTGAAAGCCGTGGAAACCAGTAATACCAAAGAAGAGCGCTCCGAAGGCCGTAGGGCCGAAATCCTGCGTCTTAATCGCACCGTTATCGTAGCCGCCATCGTTAACGAGGTACTTACGGTGAATATATCCGCGGTCATCAACCATGTACCCTGCAGCATCAGTTGGGGTGGTAGGATATTCGAAATGTGCTTCGCCTTCGTGCCCGCCGCCATGGCTCTCGCCAGCTTTGTGCATCAGGTAGGTTTCACCAGCTACTACCGCTTCGTCGGTAGGTTCACCGGTTTCTGGGTCTAGGTAAACTCCACTCTCGGTGTACGTACCAAATGGATTGGTGGTTACCGTCATGTGCTCTACGTTAATCAGGTTGTTCCACTCCCATGCCTGACAGCCCAGGAAGCCCGCACCGCCAAGGACGGTAAGCAGCATCCAGAAAACCACACCACGCTTGTTCTCACGGGCACCTTCCTGTACCGCCCGGACCATAGTACCGGAGCTGATGATCAGCAGGAAAGACATAAAGGTTACGAAGATCAGCGGCGCATGGCCACCGGGGAACATTTCGTGGATGCCAAAAGGAGCGGTAGCGAAGACCGCGTCCGGAACCGGCCAGCTGGGGCTACTGATGCGCAGCGTACCGTAGGCAATCAGGAAGCCGGCGAAGGTGAAAGCATCGGAAAGCAGGAAGTACCACATCATCAACTTCCCGTAGGAAATGGCGAATGGTTTCTTATCACCGCCTTCCCAACCACCCTCGGGGTGCTGGTGCTCGGCGTGCGCGTCTTGTTCAACGAGAAGGTCCGTTTCTGCGGCCATGTTTTTGCTATTTAAACTCGGTGGTTATACATACTTCCCGCCGCCGTAGCTTCGGGATGTTCTCTTAAAATTATTAGCGTTGTAAACTCAGGAACACAACTAAGTAGATCCAGAGTATGTCAACAAAATGCCAGTAGGTAAGCGTCAATTCCAACCGTAGCTGGCGGGCGGGGGTCCGCTTTAGTTTTCGAAGGAAAGCTACAGCCAGCGCAACGGCCAACACGGCAATACCGCCAAGCACATGAACGGCATGTAAACCGCTGATGGCATAGACAAAATCGCCAGAAGGATTGATCTTTAACGGTACCCCTTCTGCAGCCAACTGTTCCCAACCCAAATATTGAAGCACGACAAATGCGATGCCTAAAATGAAGGTCAGACTAAGTAACGACTTATAGGCAAACGCAGCTTCTCGTTTGAAGGCTCCGTAGGCAGCGTGCAAAGTTAGGCTACTTACGACGATGACCAAAGTGTTCCAGTAGAAAATAGATGGGATATCGAATTCTAGCCAGTTTCCTGCCGCCCTTCGTACCACATAGGCACTCGTCAAGGCAGTAAACATCATTACGAGGCTCACCAAAGCTACCCAAAGCGCTAGTTTCTTTGGGTGAATCTTGTTGCGCCGGGTGGCAACCTCCATCTTTTTATTTACGGTAGTGTCCATGGCAATTAGTTTATGATAAATTGCTGCCCTAACCAGTAAACCGTAAAGGCCAAAGGAAGGTAGGCAAAAGAGAAAAACATCATACCCAGCGCCGTCTTTCGACCGGGATCCGCACGGAAGGCAAGTGCAAAGTGGAGGAATACACCACTCAGTAAAACAACCAGGCCAGTTGCCCATATGGAGGTGACTCCCAAAAAGTAAGGTACTGCAGCCAACGGTAATAGTACTACCGCGGCAATTACGGCGTCACGCCCCAATGTAACCGCATCAACAGCACCATTTCGCTCAGGAACCAGCTTGAAACCTGCCTTCGCATAATCTTCATAACCCAGGTACCCTATTGCGTAGAAGTGAGGCAGTTGCCAAAAGAACTGGATGGTAAAAAGCGTCAAGCCCAGTACAGTTATTTGCCCTTCAGCCGCAGCGCAGCCAATGAGTGCAGGCAATGCACCGGGTATCGCCCCAACCAGTACGGCCACCGGCCCTACACGCTTTAAAGGGGTGTAAACAAAGGCATAACTGATTAAAGAAACCATCCCAAGAAAGGCTGTCCAAGGATTGAACAGCGCTAACAAGGTGATTCCTCCAATGCTGGAAAAACCAGCAATGAGTAAAGCATCGCTGGAACTCAGCCGACCTTCAGCTAACGGACGAGTCCGGGTACGTTCCATTTGTCGGTCGTAATCTTTCTCCAGTACCTCGTTGAGCACGTTGGCGGCAGCAGTAGTTAAAAAGCCACCTGCGGTGAGCACAAAAACGTGCCACCAGCTGAATGCACCCGCACCCAAAGCAACCATATAAGCCAATACAGAGGAGAGCACCACAGTAGCGGACAACCTGAATTTAACCAGTGCCGCCAAGTCCGTCAGCTGCTGGCTGAAGGCACCGGTGATTTCCTGACTTGAAATTTGTTGCTTCACGATTGATTAAACTAGGAGCTGGGAGCTAAAAACTAGGAACTAGCTTCTAGTTCCTAGTTTTTAATTCCTAGTGTTCTGGAGATTCGTCAGGGCCAATCGGTTCAACCTGAGAGATGAACTCCCGACCGTCTTTACCGTAATCATAAGCCCAACGTTGAACGGCAGGTAGTTTGCCTGGCCAGTTACCGTGGCCAGTATCAATCGGTGTTGTCCATTCCAACGTAGTAGCGTTGTAAGGATTCATCGTTTTCATCTTACGTCCTTTCCAAATGCTGTAGAAGAAGTTGAGGACAAACAGCAGCTGGAAACCAAAGGTGATGATCGCAGCAATGGTGATGAACTTGTTCAGGTCTCCAAATTGATTGAAGGACTGGAAAACATCGAAGGAGTAGTAACGACGCGGCACACCGGCCATACCGATGAAGTGCATCGGCCAGAAGACACAGTAGGCACCAATGATCGTACCCCAGAAGTGAAACTTACCAAGGGTCTCGTTCATGAAACGGCCGTACATCTTAGGGAACCAGTGGTAAACACCTGCGTACATACCGAAGAAAGCCGCTACGCCCATCACAATGTGAAAGTGAGCTACTACGAAGTAAGTATCGTGTAATTGGATATCAAGGGTAGAGTTACCCAACCAGATACCAGTTAGGCCACCAGAGATAAACATGGAGACGAAACCAATACCAAACAAGCTGGCGGGGTTAAATCTGACGTTACCTCCGTAGAGTGTCGCGATCCAGTTGAAGACCTTAACCGCTGATGGCACGGCAATGATCAGGGTAAAGATCACGAAGAAGTTAGCGATGAATGGGTTAACTCCAGACATAAACATGTGGTGAGCCCACACAATGAAAGAGAGGAAACCAATGGCCAGGATAGAGAAAACCATGGCCTTGTATCCGAAGATCGGCTTACGGGCGTGTACGGAGAGGACCTCAGATACAATACCCATGGCCGGGAGGATAATGATGTATACTTCCGGGTGACCGAGGAACCAGAACAAGTGCTGGTAAAGAATCGGGCTACCACCTACGTGGTCAAGTGCCTGCCCCCCAATATAAATATCAGAGAGGTAGAAGCTGGTACCGATACCACGGTCAAGCATCATCAGGAAGAAAGCAGAAACCAATACTGGGAAGGACAGCAGACCAAGAATGGCGGTCACGAAGAAAGCCCAGATTGGCAGTGGCAGGCGCCACATGCTCATGCCTTTAGTACGAAGATTAAGTACAGTTGTAATGTAATTGATACCGCCCAACAATACAGAAACAACAAAGAGTACAAGGGATATCGTCCATAGCGTCATACCTGCACCTGATCCATCCATGGCTTGGGGGAGTGCAGAAAGCGGAGGATAGGCTACCCAGCCGCCAGCGAAAGGACCGGTACTGAGGAACAAGGACGCAAACATGATGGTACCGGAGATAAAGAAAAACCAGTAGCTCATCATATTGAGCAAAGGAGAAGCCATGTCTCTGGCGCCGATCATCAATGGAATCAATAAGTTGGAGAACGTACCCGACAAGCCGGCAGTCAGCACGAAGAATACCAGAATGGTACCGTGCATTGTCACCAGGGCGTAGTAAAAGTCAGGGACCAAACTGCCAACACCATCGGAGTTGACAGCAATCCACTTGCCTAAAACTGGTTTGAGCCAGGCAATGCTCTCTTCAGGGAAGCCTAACTGCATCCGGAAAACCAGAGACATCAGACCACCGATAATGGCCCACATCATCCCGGTAATCAGGAATTGTTTGGCGATCATCTTGTGATCCTGTGAAAAGATGTAATGAGAAACGAAGTTAGATTGATACTTGTCTCCGTGATGATGATCGTGGAAGTGATCTTCATAACCCAGTTCCTGGATTAGACCTTCTTCACGAGTTGCCGGAGCTAATACTGCTGTTGCCATGGTAGTCAGCTTTAAGGTTGCTTCTGTGTGATAGTTTACTTAGACGGATTATCGACGATTGTCGTCGGTACGGGTAATGCACCCCGTGTAACGTATAATTCGGTACGGCGATTGGCTTGACGGCCATCTTCGGTTGCGTTGTCGGCGACGGGAGCATACTGCCCGAACCCGGAACTTGCCAGCCGGTCTGCGTTGATGCCTCCCTTAACCAGGTACTCCCGGACAACGGCAGCACGACGATCAGAAAGCGACAAGTTAGCTTCGGCATTTCCTGTATTATCGGTGTGGCCTTTCAGGAGTGATTTAACGTCTGCATTCTTCTTCAGGAAAGCAATCGCATCATCTAGCTGGTAACGGCTAAGCTCGGTGAGCTGAGCACTACCTGTCTCAAACGTTACGTACTTAAGGATAAGGGTATTGTCATCCTCTTCCGGAGTTTCAAGGGCAGTGTTAGCCTCAGTGTTGAACTCTTCACGACGTTGCTTAACCTCCGCAGGGAACAGCATCCCCATGTTGGGGTCGTTCTCCGTGAACCTGATATTGGTCATGTAGTAAGAAGACTGCTCGGCCAACCAGGCCTCGTATTCATCTTCTTCGACTACCTCAAAGGTCCGCAACATGGAGTAATGTCCATTGCCACAAAGTTCAGCACACGCCAATTCAAAATTAGCCGTTTCCCAAAGCATCTTTTCGGGATCGTTTGGATCGGGCAATTGGTATTCTTCGTACTTACTGAGTTCCTTACGCCACTCTTTGGTTGTCTTGGTTGGCGTGAATACAAAGTAAGTAGGCAGTCCCGGGAGTGCATCCATCTTAACCCGAAATTGGGGCAGGTAGAAATCATGCAATACGTCTTTCGCCGTAATACGCACCCGAATCTTCTTATTGAGTGGCAGTTTGAAGTTGTTGACCAGAATATCGTCAGCGTTCTTCATGTCCGTCCAGTCCTGGCCAAGTGGGTTACTACCACCATCGATCAAACGGAAATCCTTCCGACCAATAAGACCATCTTCACCCGGGAAACGCATCTGCCAGGCAAACTGGTAACCAGTTGCTTCGATTTCGATGTGTTCCTCATCCAAACCAACATCACCCATAATATCGTTCCAGGCATCCAAACCACTGATCACCAAGAAGGTCATTACGATGGCGGGAATACCCGTCCATACAATTTCCAGGGTGTTATTGTGTGAAATGAATTGTGCCTTATTCCCCTTCCGCTGACGGTATTTGTAAGCGTACCAGAAAAGAAGGACATGGGTAATAATGAATACGATGTAAGTAACTGCCAGCGTAACGTTCATCATGCTGTCAATACGACCACCGTGGGCAGAAGCCGACTCGTGCGGGCCATAACCCAACATCCAGTTCTTGTAGTAGAAAGCAGAGGCTGTACACAGCACCAGGAAGGCCACCATGAAGGCAACAAGGTAATACCCCGTCATCTTAGTGTTACGTGCTTCAACTTCCTCAGCACCACGCAGTTGCTTCGCCAAATCACGTACCCGGCCGATCTGAAGAACGATCAGGAGCAATAACGCGATACAGATAAATACTATTAATGTAGACATCAGCTTTAAGTTAGCTTATTTTAGACAATCCGAATGCTTGTTTTCGGACTTTCACAAATTTAACGAGAGTAGACCGTTTGTGTTAACCAGCCACCCCTTATTTAGATCACATCCAAACAAGAGAGTATTTTGGTTAAGTGTGGTGGTGCAAACTTTCTTCGAAATACGGGTCCTTCTTTGGTTCCAGCGGTGCTTTGGTCAGCATGGTTAAAACAAAGAAAAGGAAGCCGCCGAGGAAGCCAAGGAATATTCCGATTTCCAGTAATCCGGGGATGGTATACCCCGCTTTGAAAGGAAGGAATACCCGAGTGGATTCATGCCCTTCACCATGTCCGGCGGCAGCGTGATCATCTCCGTGCCCGGCAGCAGCATGGCCGTCGTCATGGCCAGCAGTTGCATGACCATCATCATGAGCGCCGGCAGCATGGCCATCGTCGTGGCCATGATCGGCCGTAGCGTGGTCATCTCCGTGGCCAGCAGCATCCATAGTAGCATGCTCTTCGTCTCCATGCCCGGCATCGTGGTGGGTCATGTGGCTCAGGGTTTCACGAGCAGCAGGCTTGATCATGTTGAAATAATCGAACCAGTGGCCAAAGAATACGATGGCAGAAGCAAAGAACAACGTACCAAACTTACGCTTGGTATCATTCCGCATCAGGATGAAGAATGGCGCGATGAAGTTGAGCAGGAGATTCCCCCAGAACAGCACCGGATAATTGTCCATCCGTGTTCGGAAGTAGATGGTTTCTTCCCCAACGTTTCCGTACCAGATCAACATGAACTGACTGAACCAAACGTAGGTCCAGAAGATAGAGATCGCGAACAAGTACTTACCAAGATCGTGGAAGTGTTCTGCGTTGATACCGGGGAAGTACCCACGGCTTTTGAGGTAGATCAGCAACATGATGGTCAGTGCCGTCATGGCAACGAACAAAGAGGCGGAGGCGTACCAGGCAAACATCGTGGAATACCAGTGCGCATCGAGCGACATGATCCACTGCCAGATGACCGCAGCGGTGGTGAAACCAAGAATGATCAGGAAAGGAGCGGCGTACTTCTTAATGCGGGCGTGGTGCTCGTAAGCAGTCGTTCCATTCTTGTCCTCGTCAATACTGATTTGGCGAATCCGGCTGATGAAGAAATACCAAAGCCCCATGAAGCCAACCGTTGCACCGGTATACCATACCGGATTGAGGAAAGCAGACTTGTGCTTAAGAATGGCATCCGTAGCAACAGCGTCCGCATCGTTCCAGTGGTACATGTGGTGAGCGCCGGTCCATAGACCAACAATAATAACCCCCATCAGGAAAAGACCAGGAAGGAGAAACATACCGAAGGCTTCCCACAAACGCTTAAACTGCACGAACCAACCGGCGTAGGCCGTGGTAAAGGCAGCGTATGCGAAGCAGGCCATGAAAGAAATGCCGATGAAGAATACGGAATTATGCAGCAGGTTGGTCCAGAACCGCATGTGGTGGCCTTCGCCACCGTCCACAAAGTAGCTTGCAACGAGCAACACCAAACCAAGGAGGGCTAAGCCTCCGGTTACTGTTTTTGCCCGGGATGAGAATACGAAGTTCTCCATCTGTTGAATTTATTTCGGAGCCGTAGCCCGCTGTGTTTTATAGTTGGGTGGTTCTGTACGCCTTATTTCTTGCTGTGGTCGTCACCACCATGGTCTGCGTCGCCGTCATGGCTTCCTGCTTCCATGTGGTGCTCACCGTCAGTAGCGTGGCCGGCAGCCATGCCTTTGAATTCAGCACCAGGAGTACCAAATGCAGCATTCATGGTATTGGCCATTGGGGAATACTCCGTCTTGGTTTCCTTAGCCTGCAGTGCCCGGATGTAGTGGATCACCTGCCAGCGCTCTTCGTAAGAGATCTTATCCTTGTAGGCTCCCATTGCATTGTAACCGTGCATAATGGCATTGTAGTAACGGCCATTAGACGCTGCAAGGAATTCGGCGTTCAGGAAATTCGCCGGGGCAAGTGGGTATTTTGCGTTAGGGTTTACCTCATCGTTGTACAGGTAGCCCAGTCCGTTACCCTCTTCGCCGTGGCAAATGCCGCAGAAGATGTTGTAAAGGTTTTTACCGCGTGCCAAACCGTCTTCGGTGATCGGGAACGGATTGTCAATCAACTCAGCAATAGCCGCGAGGCGACCTTCAGGTGAATCGTCATAATAATAAGGTACCTGACCATTGGTGGGAACGCTGATGGCGTTCATGTGCTCACCATCAACCATACTGCCACGCATGAGTTCGGCATCTTCTATTGATTTGGGAGCAGACATACCGGGCAGATAAGCACTGGCGTAGCCACGTGGTACGGTACCTGAGGGGACCGTACGTGGATAAACCAGCTTGGCCAGCTCTACGGTAGATTCCTTGTCCCAGGTGTTGTAGTAATAATAGTTGTAGGTATTCGCCTCAACGGCCAGTGAGTGGGCCATATCGGGCATGTACTCACTTCCCGCGAAGTTATCTTCAGGGTAAGAGCAAGCCGTTAGAATAACGGCCAGACTCAGAGACAATACCAGTACGCGCAAATCTTTCATGCTGTATACTTCGATGGAGAAAAAGCTTCTCCGTTAATAGTTATGTTTTTCTGGCGCGGCCGCTGGTGCAAGGGAAGGGATGAAAGGAGCAAGGGAAAAAGGACGGGGTTTACTACCTGTCGTCCTTTGCTCCTTTAAGCTTTCCACCGCACCTGCGGCCGCGCCCAAATAGGCTTCCTGCTTACGCCGGAACCATTTTGGAATGAACACTCTCCGCACCAGTTTTGGAGAAGTACCCTTTCAGGTCATCCACCGCACCGGTAGCCAGATCGGTTGCGTCAAAGGCAATACAGAACTTATCGTCCGTAATGCGATCGTGCAGGCGACGTGTCGGAGCACCCGGGCCGAGGCCACAGATGATGTAGAACACCAATACCATGCCTACGGAGGCAAACAGTACCGTCAATTCGAAAGTGATCGGAATGAAAGCGGGGACAGACCAGTACGGCTTACCACCGAAAATGACCGGCCAGTCGCGGGTAAACACCCACGTCATGAACCCGAAACCAAACAAACAGCCAATGCTGCCAAAAATGAAACCAGCCTGGTGCAGGCGGCTTTCCTCCAGGCCCAGTAGCGGATCGAGTCCGTGCACCGGGAAGGGCGTGTACACCTCGTCAATGTCGAGGTGAGCAGCGTTGGCGGCCTTTACGGCGTCCAACAGCTTTTCTTCGTCGTCATATAGTCCGAAGAGGATGTTGCGTTCTGTTGACATTACTTCTGCCATGATTTTTTCCTTTTGCGGATCTACTTGATCTCGTTTTCGTTGTTGTCGATGTCTACCGTACTGCCAGCGGCGTGGTCATTCGCTCCGGCAGGCACATGATGACCGTGGCCGTGTGCTTCGTCTCCGATGTACTGATCTCCAGCCGTCTTGAGGATCGACTTGACCTCTGCGATCGCCACAACGGGCGCAACGCGGGTAAAGATCAGGAAGAGGGTGAAGAACAAACCGAGGGTACCGATGAAGATACATATCTCCACCCAGGTAGGAACGTAGTAGCTCCAGCTGGAGGGGAGGTAGTCACGAGCAAGGGTAGTAGCGATAATTACAAAGCGTTCGAACCACATGCCGATGTTGATGAAGATCGACATGAAGAAAGTCCAGAACAGGCTGCGACGGATTTTCTTGCTCCAGAAGATCTGGGGAGAAAGTACGTTACAGAGCATCATACCGATGTATGACCAGTAATAAGGGCCAAGTACCCGGTTGAGGAAGGCAAACTGCTCGTAGATGTAGCCGGAATACCAGGCGATGAACAACTCTGTGAGGTAAGCCACACCAACGATAGAGCCGGTGAGGAGGATTACTTTGTTCATCGACTCGATGTGCTCCAGGGTAATGTAATCTTCTAGTTTGAGGACCTTACGTGCAATGAGCATCAGCGTTAGTACCATCGCGAAGCCCGAGAAGATGGCGCCCGCTACGAAGTAGGGAGGGAAGATGGTCGTATGCCAGCCGGGAATTACCGAAGTTGCGAAGTCAAAGGATACAATTGTATGTACGGAAAGTACCAGAGGTGTTGCCAGACCAGCAAGAATGAGAGAGAGGCTCTCCCAACGCTGCCAGTGCTTGGCGGATCCGTTCCAACCGAAGGATACGATGTTGTATATCTGCTTACGAATGCCTTTTGCCCGGTCGCGGACCGTAGCCAGGTCAGGGACCAAACCAGCATACCAGAACAGCAAGGATACCGTAAAGTAGGTGGAGATGGCAAAAACGTCCCAAAGCAACGGGCTGTTGAAGTTTACCCACAACGGGCCCCGGGTATTGGGGTAAGGAAAGATGAAGATCGCCAGCCAAAGGCGCCCCATGTGGATCAGCGGGAACTGACCAGCACAGATTACGGCGAAGATCGTCATCGCTTCTGCAGCACGGTTTACCCCTGTCCGCCATTTCTGGCGGAAAAGCAAGAGGATCGCCGAAATCAACGTACCGGCGTGACCAATACCTACCCACCAAACGAAGTTGGTAATATCCCAGCCCCAGTTGATGGTCCGGTTCAGGTTCCAGGAACCAATACCGACCCATACCGTCCAGGCAACGGAAAAGGCAAACATGCCGAGACACATCACCGATATAATGAAGGTGATGATCCAGCTAAGCGAGGGGGCCGTTTCCGTCGGGCGACAGATGTCCTCCGTGATCTGATGGTAGGTTTTTCTACCCGTGATCAACGGCTTACGAACGGGGGCTACATGTCCACTCATAGTTTATAGTTAGTGGGAGGAGGTGAGTCTCTCCCTGTAAACGGGAGGGGGTAAACCCCGCCCTTACGTTTAAGCTTTAGTTACTTCGTATGGGAGGGGCTTACCCCCTCCCGCACTAGGCTTCGAGTTCTTCTAATGGGTTGTGGACCCGGGCGGCATAGAACACACCACTTTGGGTGTTCACTTCCTCGAGGGCCAGGTAGTTCAGTGGGTTGTCCAGCTTACCGGCGATGTCCCCTTGCTTATTGTTACGGTCACCAAAGGTAATCGCACCAGTAGGACAGGCAGTTTGGCAAGCCGTACGCACATCGGAGTCGCGCAGTGGGCGCTTTTCGATTTTAGCAGCTAGTTTACCTTCCTGTAAACGTTGGGTACAGAAGCTACACTTCTCAATTACACCACGACTACGTACGGTAACATCTGGGTTAAGGACCATCCGCGTCAGATTATCAGCACCAAAGGCCAGTTCTTCTCCCTGAACGGTTGGTTCATTGGAGCTGAAGAGATCACCGGTGGTGTAATCCAACCAGTTGAATCGACGTACCTTATAAGGACAGTTGTTGGCACAGTAACGGGTACCGATACAGCGGTTGTAGATCATCTGGTTCAGACCTTCGTTGCTGTGCTGGCTGGCGTTTACCGGACAAACGTTCTCACAGGGAGCGTTATCACAGTGCTGACACATCATCGGCTGGTAAACCGCACGTGGGTTTTCTACGTCGCCGTAGAAGTAACGGTCGATACGCAACCACTTCATTTCGTGGTGGCGCCAAACTTCGTACTTACCAACGATCGGGACGTTGTTTTCAGCAACACAGGCTACTTCACAAGCGGCACAACCAATACAAGCACTCAGGTCGACGTGCATCGCCCACCAATGTCCCTGGCTGTAGATGTCCTCGACGTAGTCATCGTAAGGGTAAAGCGTCTGATCATTCAGATGCTGCGCACCACTTCGCTTTTCAGCGATGTGGCCTTTAAGCTCGCCCAGTTCAGCGAAGGTCCCCTGGTAGATGATGGAACGGTCGACAAGACCGCCCTGCATATCTCCGAGGCTTCCGCCATTACCGTTCATTACGGTGGCTTCATCGACGTTGTAAGGCTGTAGGTATTCCTCCTGCTCAGCCGTCAATTCTCCGGCGTGGCTTTCGGTCTCACCGGTATTAACATTGTAGTATACCATGGCGCCAGACTCGTCCTTGGTCGTCAGGCCCATAGTGTGGTGGTACTGAACGCTGGCGAATTCATTTTCAACCTCCATCCGGCCGCTTACTGCTGCCTGATCGGCGAAGTACTGGACGTATCCAGCAGCATCAACCGTAAGCCAGGGGTAAACATTGATGCCCACTTCGTGACCGATGGCACGCCCGGAAACGCCCGTGATGGAACGACCATAACCTACGGCGAGTGCAAACGTCTCGGGCAGCAGGCCAAACTGGCGTACTGCAGTAACCCGTTGGGTCGCATCACCGATAGTGACGTCAACCATATCGGCTTTACCGGTATATTCTACCTCGTTAAGATCGTTGTAGGCAGTGTATTCATAGCCCTCTTCCCAGGTTACGGGAATAGCGAGGTAGTTGCCCCAAACGGTACGGGTAATTGGATCCGGAACTTCCTGCAACCAGGGGTTACCGGCATAAACACCGTTGCCAATATTAACTGTTTCGAAGAACGTTACTTCCTGACCGGAACCGGCTTTGCTTACCCGGCCGGCAGCACCAGTAACGGCACCGGCGTTAAATCCGCCAGCGGCTTCCTCCCCTTCGTCCGTAGTTGCGGTACCAACTGGCAGCGTAAGTACACCAGCCTGAAGGGCAGCATCCCAAAACGAACGGAAAGAAACGAAGTCAGACTGAGCAGCAAAGGCCGTAGCCTCCCAGTTGCTCTTCACGAATTCGAGGTAAGGCTGATCAGCATCGGCCATTAGCTTACCTGACTTAGCCCAGGTAAGGAAACTCTCCCCCTGCTCGCGGGTACCGGCACGGCCGACACTTGCAAAAATGGGGGTAATTGTAGGTTGGATGAGTGACAACTGGCCCTGAACGGCTTCCACATCACCCCAGCTTTCGAGGTAATTGTGGGTAGGGGTAACGTACTGACACAGCATCGTTGTTTCATTGGGCACGCCGCTCATGCTCACGGAGAGCTTGGCTTTACCGATGTTTTCGGCGATACCGGAGGCCCAAGGATTGTCCCAGGCGGGGTTGGCGCCATCAAGGACGATCACCGCGTCAACGCTGCCAGCGGCAAGGTCATCGGCGAAGCGAGCCAGGTTCTGGTCACTGCCCTTCCGTTGCATACTCCACCGATCAGTGCTGATGGTGTGGCCGTAGGCACCGATGGCGTTGTTGATGGCATTGACCAACAGTTGCTCGCCCAGGTTATTGGTTCCGCTGACGACGAGGCCGCGGGTGCGGTTGCGCTTAAGTTCTGCGGCAACAGCTTTTACTTTTGCAAGGGCATCAGCCGGGAGGCTGGCGGCAGCGCCGCCACCAACTACTTCGTTGTAAAGCGCAAGAATAGCCTGGCCTTGCTCGCTTGGCTTAACCAGGATACGATTATCGGCGTTAGAGCCGGTAAGGCTCATGTGGCTTTCAATCTGAACGTGGCGGCTCATTTTCTTACCGTCCGTCTTACGACCCATCGAATACTGACGGGCGAATTGTACTGGACTGATCCAAGTACCGAGGAAGTCACAGTTGATGGCAACAATGACGTCGGCCTTATCGAAGTGGTAGCTTGGTACGGCACGGGTGCCGAAAGTCTGCTGGTTAGCGTCGAGCAAAGCGGCACTGGAGATAGGATCGTACTGTACCAGCTCGGTGTTGCTGTACTTACCCTTAAATTCGTTGATGGCAGCGAGGAGCGAGGGGCTCATCACGGTGTGAGAAACAATACGTACCCGCGAGCCACTGGTTAGTTTACCAGCGATTTCGGCGTCAATTACGTCCCAACCATCGTTATCTGCATGGTTTTTGGCGGACTTGGCCATGCCTTCGCTGATCCGGTAAGGACCATCAAAGCGGCTGGTGTCATAAAGCCCCAGTACCGAAGCTTGAACGCGGGCGCTCGTACCACCACCGGTGATTGGACTCATACTGTTGCCTTCCACCTTAATTGGTCGCCCTTCGCGGGTTTTCACCAGTACGGGAACGTAATCTCCTCCCTGAACAAAGGTAGAAGCGTAGTAGGAAGCGACCCCGGGGACGATGGAGTCCGGTTTGGAGACGTAGGGGATTGCCTTACGAACCGGAATATCACAAGATGCGATCGTAGCGGCAGTCATGCCGAAACCGAGGTATTTGAGAAAATCCCGACGGCTGGCTTCCAGGCGCGGGTTTTCACTCGCGGCTTCGGGTGCACCTACTTCGTTGTCGGTGGCTTTGAGGTATTCCGGGCTGGACTCGAGTTGATCCGTACCTAACCAGATGTTGTTGACTTGCTTCTTCATTCAACTTTATTTGAACATGGCCTTTGCCTTCGTTCGTTAACCGCCGAAGCGGTATGTTTTTTATTTTGACTAATAGGCTAGTTGCCTAGCTACTAGCTTTTAGTAGTGACAGCGCTGACAATTAAGTCCGCCAATGTCTTCTACCGTAACCCCATCACGCTGACCGGCCTTGATCTCCTCATGGTAGCGTTCGTAGGCTTTGTAGTAGTCGTTCTTTTCGAACTCAACTTCTGTTTCGCGGTGACAATTCACACACCATCCCATGCTGAGGGGGCTGTACTGGTATACCAGTTCCATTTCCTCTACCGGGCCGTGACAGTTCTGACACTTGAGGTTACCGACGGTAACGTGCTGTGCGTGGTTGAAGTAGGCGTGGTCGGGGAGGTTGTGGATCCGAACCCATTCTACCGGGCCGGCAATCTTATCATCTCCCGTCATTTCGTTGGTTAGGGCTGCTTCGATGGCATCGAGCTGATCCTCAATGACACCTTCCATGTTGTCCAGATCGCCTTCATCAGCGATGAATTCCTGAGCAATCCACTTCTTGTAGACATCCTTAACCTCCTCATTGGAGTAGTTCTCGTAGTCCTCTATGTAGGCATCAGCAATTGGGTCGTAACCAATGGCGGCGTAAATCTTGGTGATTTCGGCCGTACCGTACTGGCTGCCCTTCTTGATGGCGCGGTGACAGTTCATACAAGTGTTCACCGCTGGGATAACGGAGTGCTTGGAACGACGGGCACCGTCGTGGCAGTACTGACACTCGATCTGGTTAAGACCAGCGTGGGTTACGTGGCTGAACTTGATTGGCTGCTCTGGCTGGTAATCCTGCTGGCGTCCCAATTCGATGGCGTGGTTGACTGTAGTGTAGCCACCAAGTACCACCAGGGCGAAAACGACAAAGGCAATCATGCCCTTACTGGTCAGAATTTCCAACAGTGTACGACGAGTAGGGCTTTCTCCCTCTTTGCTCGCCACCATA
>JBGCFZ010000527.1:0-14079 GCA_045110355.1 Lewinella sp.
GCAAGGAGTCATAAACGACACCCATGGGTGCTGAGAAACACAACTCGTTTCCATCGCAATCTGAAACATCAATACTGGTGACCAATTCTGCAATGGTCACCGTGAAGGTGTCCTGGCTGCTACATCCGGCGAGGGCCGAATTTTCAAACCGATAAATCAATGGGTAGATCCCCTCACCAACCATGGCTGGGTCAAAGAAGCCGTCCGACTGCACGCCAGTTCCACTGAACACACCCCCGGTAGGCGCCCCCGAAAAAGTAATGGCGGCATCATCATCACATAGTTCAAGATCATCGGGGACGGTGACGCTGGCACCTACCACCGTTATGATTACCTGATCGGTAATCAGGCAAGAATCCCGACCATACGTTACCACATAGTCCCCTTCGGTATAAGCACCGGGGTCAAAAAACCCGTCAAACTCCCGGTTGTCTACCCGCCATATTCCCCCGGTGGCAGGGCTGGCCCGTAAGGCAAATGCCTCACTTTGATCACAAATGGTCGTATCGGGTATACTAATGACGGCAACTTCCTGAGCCGTGACACTGAAGGAATCCACCAAAGGCGGCGTATCGCACAGTGCGGCGGTGTCAATAATGCCTGCATCTACCCGATAGCTTCCCGGACTGAGATCAATGGGGAATTCTGCAGGAAGGATTGTATCCCCATTGACCAGGTAGGTCGCTGCCGGATTTAACGGATCAGGACTGTAACTCAAGGATAAACAAGCGTCTTCCTGAGGCGTAAGTCTTAAAATAGCGGCATTAACCACTTCCACCTGAAAGGAGGTGACTTCTTCCACGCCACAATCTTCATTCAATCCGGTAAAGGATACGGTGTACAGGCCTGCTTCCGTAAAACTCACGGTGGTGATCAGGGCGGAGGTGTCAGCTACCACAGCTCCGGTGTCCGGACTTACGGTCCAACTCCAGTCCGTTAGCCCCGTCGACATCGACGCGTTCACCCGGATGGGTGAAATACTGTCGAGGCAAACCTGGTAAGGCATCGTATTGGGCCCCGTTAAATTAGAATCGGGAAAGGCAACGATGTTCGGCCCCTCAATCACCGTCACAAAGCCGGTAACGGAATCCTGACCACAGGGGTTGGTAGCGCGAAGCGTTACCGGGAACACCCCCGTATTCGGATAGGTATTGGTCGTCGTATCTGAGTAGCCATTTCCAAAGTCAAACTCCAGCGTAAGGGCTTCTGCGGGGCAGGCACTTGCGCCAAAATCCACCGTTTCTCCCTGGCAGACGATGCTTGGAAAGTTTCCGAACATCGCTTGCGGCGGGTTCCGAACTGTCAGAGGAATAATGTTCTGGTTTGGGTTGTCCGCTCCGGCAATATAGGAGGTCAGGATAACGAATGTGCCCGACAGTTCATATTGACAAGTAAGGTAAAAGTCACTGAAATCGTAGAGGTGGTTACGGTTGAAAGAAACGGTGCCATCGTAGAAGAACTGAGGTTCCGATCCATCTCCCCAGGTAATGGAAAGAGAGTCCACTACTCCTTCAAAATCGGGATCAATCGCTACGGTGACACACAGGTCCAGCGTCGAATCCTGCAAACAGACGAATTGGTCCCCACCACAAATTTGGATCGTGGGGGCACTGGTGTCTTGAGCGGATATGGTAGAAAAAATAAAGAAAGAGAGTATCAAACCACCGAGGTATCCGGCGGAGCAGCTAAAGTGCATTAATTTCAGTTTTCGGGTATAGTCGACCCCAAAATACAGGTAAAGGCACCTAAATTGATGACGAAAATCAAATGGCTGCCTGTGTGGTCGGGTTTTGAAAGGGATCGGTCGGTTTGGTTGCGGGGGAGGTTGACGGCGTTTCGTGTAGTAATCTGATTATACGAGAATTCCCTTGACAACTTCTCCATGCACGTCCGTCAATCGATACCGCCGCCCCTGGTGCTTAAAGGTCATCTTTTCGTGATCTACACCAGCCAGATGTAGCAGGGTCGCCTGGAAATCATGAACGTGCACCGGGTCTTTAACGATATTATACCCAAATGCATCAGTTTCCCCGTAGGTAGTCCCCGGTTTGATGCCTGCTCCTGCCATCCAGATGGTGAAGGCACGGGGATGATGATCTCGTCCGTAATTTGTTGACGTCAGCGCGCCCTGACTGAAGTTTGTTCTGCCGAATTCTCCGCCCCAGATGACGAGCGTATCTTCCAGCAACCCCCTTCGTTTCAGGTCAGTTACCAAGGCTGCGGAAGCCTGGTCTGTGTCTCGGCACTGGCTGGCGATTTCCCGGGGCAGGTCCGTATGCTGGTCCCAGCCCAAGTGATACAGCTGAATGAATTTGACGTCTCGTTCCGCCAGACGGCGGGCAAGCAGGCAATTCGCGGCATAGGAACCAGGCCTGCGGGCGGCTTCGCCATAAAGTTCGAACACCTCATCTGGTTCATCGCTAAGGTCCATCACTTCTGGCACAGAAGTCTGCATCCGGTAAGCCATTTCGTATTGGCTAATGCGGCTGTCAATCTCCGGATCACCAAAATCGGCAAGACGTAGTTCATTCAGCTTTGCCAGCTCGTCAAGGAATTTCCTGCGGGAATTTGGATTGATCCCTTTCGGGTCGCGCAGGTACAAGACGGGATCCTTTCCACTTCGGAACTGAACGCCCTGGTGCAGCGAAGGCAAAAAACCGTTGCCCCACAGTCGTGAGTAGATGGGTTGGGGTCGCTGCGCGCCCCGGCTCAGCAATACCGTAAAGGCCGGCATGTTCTCATTATCACTCCCCAGTCCGTAACTCATCCACGAGCCAATACTTGGTCTACCCGCCTGCTGGCTACCAGTTTGGAAAAAGGTAATGGCGGGGTCGTGGTTGATGGCCTCAGTATGCATCGTCTTTACAAAGCACAGCTCATCCGCGATGGCGCCAACGTGTGGCATTAGGTTACTGACCCAGGCCCTGCTCTCTCCCCACTGCTGAAAATCAAATAACGAACCGGCCAGCGGCTTACTGCCCTGGTTGGCGGTCATTCCCGTTAACCGCTGCTCTCCCCGGATGCTTTCTGGCAATTCCTCTCCGTGCCGTTCCCTTAGGAGGGGTTTGTAGTCGTACAGCTCGTATTGGCTCGGCCCGCCGCTCTGGAATAGATAAATGATGCGCTTGGCTTTGACGGGGAGGTCTAAGTTCCGGACAAAGGCTTCCACGTCTGGCACCGGAGGGGCGTTACCGGAGGCCCCGCAGCCCATTAGTGAGCCCAGAGATAATGCGCCGATGCCAAGACTGGCCTTGCTGAAAAAGTGGCGACGGTTCATCTGTAATGCCGCCTGGTGAAGTGGGTCTTTCATGAACAGGTTATTTTCGTTGCGCTTCGTCTAGGTTAAAAATAGCACTAACCACGAGGCTGGCGGCCGCCAATTCTGTGGTGTTTGATTGGTTCGTATTGTCGGTAGAGCCGACGGATAAATAAGCCAGGGCAGCCTCAGGGTCACCCGCAAAATCATCTTTATGCTCGTTGAGCATTCCCTGTAGCAATCGAATTTCGGCAGCTACGGGCTTTCGAGACAATACCCGTTCGAAGGCAGCCTCCAGTAATGCCTCATTGGTTATTCCGTCGTTAAGCAGTCTGGTTGCTAGTTGCCTGGAGGCCTCCGTATACAATGGGGCGTTTAATACCACCAAGGATTGTAGCGGCGTACTGGTTGCTTGTCTTTTAACCGTACAAACGGTCCTTTCTGCAGCGTCCATTGTGATCATGTCTGGCGGAGGAATGGTGCGCTTAAAATAGGTGTATAAGCTGCGTCGAAACAGGTTTAGCCCTTTTGATTCCCGGTAAACGGGCTCTCCGATATCGGAGGCCATTTCATTCCAAAGGCCAGGTGGTTGGTAAGGTTTTACCCATTTTCCACCAATTTTATTGTTCATCAAACCACTGGCCATCAAGGCCTGATCCCGAAGCATTTCGGCGGTAAGTTTACTGGCCGGGCCACGGGCCAGCCACTGGTTGTCGGGGTCATTTTTTAGTGCGTCTACGGGAGCGCGTGCGCTTTGCCGATAGGTAGCGGAGGTTACCATTAACCGCAACATGGATTTTGTGTCCCAGCCGCTCTCGCGGTAACGAATGGCCAGGTAATCCAATAACTCAGGGTGGGTAGGCAGGTCGCCCTGATTACCAAAATCTGCGGCGGAACCAACGATGCCCCGCCCGTAGCATTGCTGCCACAATCGATTAACCGCCACTCGGGCAGTCAGCGGATGGTCGGGTAGGAACAACCATTGTGCGAGGCCGAGGCGGTTCTTAGGCGCGTTGTTCCCAAGGGGCGGCAGAGCACTGGGGGTATTTCGGGTCACTTCCTCACCGTGCTGGTCGTATTCGCCCCGGATGCGGACAAAGGTGGGTGTTAGGGTATCTTTTTCCTCCATCACCATCACGCTGGGGATACTGCGGTCGATGGCGCGGAGGCTGTCAAGTTTTTTTGCGTTGCGACGATAGGTATTGGAGTAGTGAAGTAGTAGGTGTTCGTGCCAGTCCTCCCGGTCGTAGGCTGATGGTTTTGGTGGCGCGGCCGCAGGTGCAGTGGAAGTTAACAGGGCAATGTCGACTGTACTCAACTCCCGGTTGTAAAGCCGGAATTCATCAATGGCGCCTCCGGCAAAGCCGGTCAGGCCTGCTCTTGTTCGCCCCCGTTGGTTATAGTTGCCGATGGCTAAATGATTACCGTTCAGGATGGTCCTTTGCTGGAGGTTGTCCACAACAATCTTTGCATCCTGCGGCCGCGCCCCAATGAAGAGCTGCACCCCGGAGGCCTTTCCTGAACCGTCGTAAGTGAACGCTACGTGCTGCCAGGATCCTACCGGAACGGAAGCCCGCGATCGAACTTCCATCGCCAGCAAATTCTCGGGATACTGGTCCGGGGACCACCAAACGCCAGAGAGCCGAAAGGCCAGTTTGTTATCCGCCGTAAGCACCAAGTCGTAGCCATTTTGTAACAATTCATCCATCCGCTTACCAAAAATAGCCCGTGTTTTACCCCGCCCGTTGTGCCTTATCCAAACTGAAGCAGAAAACGGCTGGTGGTGCTCAAAATCACCGACCAGACCCAACGAAACGTAGTTCTCGCCGTCGAAAGCAAGGGCCTTACCCTCCCTCCCCGGCACTTCTTTAACATCGCCAAAAGTCGGTGGTAAATTATAGTTGAACCACCCGTCTGCTGTACCTGGCAAAGCACTCCGTGTACGCGAACCGTCGTTCTCGTTGAAGTCGAATCTGACGACCAAGCCTTTGCTAAGCAACGCTTCCTTGGTCTCCTCCTTCGCGTGCGCTACGGGTAGGTTCACCGATGCTTCCAGTTCCCTTTGCGTACGCTCTAAGCTGGCAATGTACTGCTCTATCTTCTCAATCTCCTGCTCCATTTCTGGGTTCTCAATCGGCATATTAGGAACCGGTGCTTCGTCATAGTAGCCGTTGGCGTTGCCATTTTCGGAAATGTTGTTGAAAAATGAAGTCAGCTGGTAATAATCGGTGTGCAGGATCGGGTCGTACTTGTGCGTATGGCATTTGGCACACTCCACCGTAAGCCCAAGAAATGCCGTGCTAAAAACGTGGGTACGGTCGCTAGCGTATTCGGCCAGGTACTCCTCCGGGATGATGCCGCCTTCCTGCGTGATTGGGTGGTTGCGGTTGAAGCCCGTAGCTAACTTTTGTTCGTAGGTTGGTTCCGGTAGCAGGTCGCCGGCCAGTTGCCAGGTAACGAAATCCTTGAAGCTCAGGTTATCGTTGAAGGCGCTGATGACCCAATCTCTCCATGGCCACATGGTCCGTGGTCGGTCGTCTTGGTAGTCGTGGCTGTCGGCGTAGCGACTGAGGTCGAGCCAGTCTGTGGCCATTCGTTCTCCGTAGCGAGGGGAAGCAAGTAATTGATCGACGACTTTCTCGAAAGCATCTGGGCTTTTGTCATCCATGAAGGCTTTAATCTCTTCCGGTGTAGGCGGAAGGCCTGTAAGGTCAAAAGTAACCCGACGCAGTAGGGTAGGGCGGTCCGCTTCAGGGTTTTGGACCATGCCCTTCTCCTGGTGCCTCGCCAATACGAAATGGTCGATGTCGTTTTTGGCCCAATCCTGCCCTTTTACTTCCGGCACGCTTACCGGTTCCGGAGCAGTGAAGGCCCAATGGCTTTCATAAATTGCCCCATTTTCAATCCACCTGCGAATGAGTTCTTTTTCCGCTTCGTTCAGACTAAGGTGAGAATCTGGTGGCGGCATCACCACATCCTTATTACTGCTGATGATGCGTTGGTAGAGCGCGCTTTTATCAGCGTCTCCCGGCACAATGGCGAATTGGCCTGGCTTATCCTTTAATTCAGCGTAGGCCCGGTCGGAAGTGTGCAGGGCGAGGCCTGCTTTTTGTTTTGTTTCATCGGGGCCGTGGCAGGCGAAGCAACGGTCGGAGAGGAGGGGTTTTATGTGGTGGGTGAAGGAGGGGGAGTTTGGCAAAACGGCCAATTCACTAGGTTCTTTACTACAGGAATTAAGACCTAATAGTAAGAGACTTAGTAGAAAAAGCCATTGATTGAAAAAATTCATGCGTTCCTTGCCTTGATGAAAAGCAAGGTAGAAAAGTAATTCCAGTAAACGGTTGAACCCGTAGACCTCCTTGTAGGACAAATGTGTTAATGATTAATCTTTATTGTGTCTGCCTCTTTATCTTAGATAAGAATTCCGGCGTGATGCCCAGGTAGTTAGAGATTTTCTTGTCCGTGAGCTTCGCTGCAATTACGGGGTATGTTTCCGTAAAATGTAGGTAGCGCTCTTTTGCCGTCATCCGATGATTACGCATCAACCGTCTTTGCCACGCAATTACTGCCTCTTGACTCATGATGCGGAACATCCTTTCGATTACCGGAAACTCCCGATAGAGTCGTTCTTTGTTGGTTTTACTAATCATTAAAATTTCACTGTTTTCTAAAGCCTGGATGTTTAGCTCAGAGGGGGTCTGGTGCATAAAACTATCAACGTCCATTAGCCACCAGTCCTTAACGGCAAAGTACAGGGAGCTGCATCGATGTTGAAAATCCTGAAGCAGCCTTCGAGGACAAAACCTTCAAATTGACAGGTGTTTCCCTGAGTAAGCAGATAGTCAAATTTGTCAACACTCCTTGGCTTGAAATACTGGCAAATGGCTTCCAGGTCCGGCTCAGAGACTTTGATGTCTTTTTTTATCCGCTGCTTTAGTGAATCATATACCATTTGAGGAAAGTCAGTCTTTAATTATAGAGGAATATTCCCATGCTTCCGCCGAGGCCCCTTAACCACCTTGTCTTCCAACATCCCGTAGGCTTTGATCAGCTTACGGCGGGTGTCTTTAGGTAAAATGACCTCATCGATGAACCCGCGCTGTGCCGCGCGGTACGGGTTGGCAAAAGTCTCTGCGTAGGCTGCTTCCTTTTCGGCCAGTTTTGCGGCAGGGTCATCGGCAGCCATGATCTCCCGGCGGAAGATGATTTCACTGGCGCCCTTGGCGCCCATAACGGCGATCTCGGCCGTGGGCCAGGCGAAGTTCATGTCGGCACCAATGTGCTTGGAGTTCATCACGTCGTAGGCACCGCCGTAGGCCTTGCGGGTAATAACGGTGATGCGGGGAACGGTGGCCTCGCTGAGGGCGTAGAGGAGCTTAGCACCGTTGGTGATGATGGCGTTCCATTCCTGGTCGGTACCGGGTAGGAAGCCTGGAACGTCGACCAGCACCAGCAATGGTACGTTGAAGCAATCACAGGTACGGGTAAAGCGTGCGGCTTTCTTGCTGGACTCTACGTCTAGTACCCCCGCCAGGCTCATTGGTTGGTTGGCAACGATGCCAATGCTCCGGCCCGCCAGGCGGGCGAAACCAACTACGATATTATCCGCATAGTTCTCGTGGATCTCGAAGAAGGTATCCTCGTCAATGATGCCGTTGATGACCGTCCGCATATCATACGGTTGGTTGGCGGATTCCGGAACTAGGCCTTCCAGTTGTTCCCTGACCTCGGTGCCTAACTCATAGGGCAAGGCATCGGGTTTTTCTTCACAGTTTTGGGGCAGGTAGCTGAGCAGGGTCTTTAGTTTATTCAGACAGTCCACGTCGTTAACGGCCGTCAGGTGCGTCACCCCTGATTTGGTGGAGTGCGTACTGGCACCACCAAGTTCTTCACTCGTTACCTCTTCGTTGGTCACCGTCTTAACCACGTTCGGACCGGTAACAAACATATAGCTGGTGTTCTCGACCATGATGGTGAAATCTGTCATTGCCGGACTATAAACTGCGCCTCCGGCGCACGGCCCCATGATGGCCGACAGTTGAGGGATGACGCCGCTGGCCTGGACGTTGCGGTAAAAGATATCCGCATACCCACCCAGTGATCGTACGCCTTCCTGAATACGGGCACCACCACTGTCGTTGAGGCCAAGGAGCGGAGCACCTACCTTCACGGCCATATCCATCACCTTGCAAATCTTCTCTGCGTGCGTCTCGGATAGGGAACCGCCGAATACGGTGAAGTCCTGAGCATAGACGTATACCAGCCTTCCGCTAACAGTGCCGTAGCCAGTGATCACACCATCTCCGTAGAATACCTGATCCTGCATCCCGAAGTCGGTGGTTCGGTGGGTCACCAGGGCGCCGATTTCTTCGAAGCTTCCGGAATCTAGCAGCAAGTGGACACGCTCGCGGGCGGTAAGCTTGCCTTTGGCGTGTTGTTTATCGATGCGGGATTGACCGCCGCCGAGGTGGGCTTCGGCTAGTTTTTGGTGGAGTTTGTCTTGTGGCTTCATGGTTGGTTGGGTAGACCGGCTGCGCCGGCGGGTAGCTTTTGGATACTCTGGATTTTGTTCGTATTGGGGACTTGCTTCGGGTGCCCCCGGACTTCGCTTGTGCTGCGTGCTGCTTCGGGTGCCCCCGGACTTCGCTCGTGCTGCGCACTTGCTGTATTGGGGCCACCCCGGACTTCACTCGTGCTGCGCACTTGCTCGTCCGGGGTTAAAGCGATTTGATCCCTCCGGGATCGGTTATAGTTTGCGTTGGTAGTCTTCCAGAAGTTTTTTTTCTTTGGTGGTGAGAGAATTGATGCCTTGTTTGGATATTTTATCCAGCAGTTCATCAAGGGTGGGTTGTTTCTTTTTGGACATCTTATATGTCTTTAGCTCATGGACTTCTTCTCCCCAGTAGTTCTCGACGTACATGATAGCAGGATTACGCAGGAGGATAAAGAAGAAGATCAGGGAGGGGACCAGGATGATGAGGACCATCCACCAGTTCGTGATGGCCAGGGAAGGTTCAATGGCAAGGGCCAACAACACCCCGGTGATGCCTCCCCCCAGGTGTGCATCATGGCCGATGTTGTCTTTTTGGTACTTCATCCCCAGGATGGAGATGATGATGAACAGCAGGCCAACGATCCAGGCTTTGATGCCAATATCGATAAACGGTATGCTAAGATCGGCGGTAGGGTAGAGCACGATGAAAGCGAGGATGACGCCGCTTACCGCACCTGAAGCCCCCAGGCCACGGTATTCCCCGTGGTTACGGTGAATGAATAGGGCGAGTAGGCTACCTCCCAGCATACTCATGAAGTAGATCAGTAAAAAATACCAGATGCCAAACCGCATCTCCAGGACCTGATTAAAGCTCAGTAGCGCCATCATATTGAAAGCAAAGTGAATCCAATCGCCGTGAAGGAAGCCTGAAGTAAACAGTCGGTCGTATTCCTTTCTGATCAACACACCATCGGTCCATAACAGGTACCGCTCCCTGATCTCCGTATGGTTAAGGGCGGAATAGGTTGCGAGACCGGTGAGGGCTAGTAGTAAAAAACCGATGGGGCTTTGATCCATTGTTATAAGTTACGGAGTGCTAGTTGTAGGTTAAAAAAGCTTGGTTTTTAAGAAGGTGGAGGTGTGCTTGTAATTACCATTCCCGGCCCGAAGATAGCGCGCCAAGGGAAGACCCCCTAAAATCTTTCTACAGGTTATTAGAACAGGATGTTCCACTGGCGTGTAGAATGTTAAACTAAAGTTTCAATTCATGAAAACCAACATTTTTACTTTATTCGTAGTGTTTTCCGCAGCGGTACTTTTTACCGCCTGTGAGACTCCTGAAACCAAAGCAACAGAAATGGATACTGAGGCAGTTGCCGTTGCATCAACGGAAGGCATGCCCGAAGATTTTATTGCCACTCTTGATGCCCACGGTGGGCTTGACAGCTGGAAAGAATTCCGTCAGCTCGGCTACGCGATGCCCCGTGGTGAAGGTCAGGAAACCCAACTGGTAGATTTATATGACCGTCGGGAGTACATCAAGCAACCAGTACCTGAGGGAGGTGATCCGATTGAAATGGGATTCGACGGCGAAAACGTCTGGATAACCGCAGATACCACTTACAAGGGCAACCCCGTCTTTTATAAAAATTTGATGTTCTACTTCTATGCCATGCCATGGGTTCTGGCTGATCCTGGAATCGAGTATACTTCCGCTGAATCGCTTACTTTCGACGGCAAGACCTACCCCGGAATAATGATTGCTTACGACGATGGTATTGGCTTTAGCCCAAAAGACAATTATCGCCTGCACTTCGATCCGGAAACAAAGAAGATGCGTTGGCTGGGTTATACGGTCACCGGCCGCTCAGGCAAAACAAGTGATAAATTCAGTTGGATCGAATACCCAACCTGGAGCGATCACGATGGTGTAGAGTTAGCTGACAGCCTGGTATGGTACAAAACCGAAGATAACTTGCCGATTGAGCCCCGTAATACTAGGGTCTTTTCCGAAGTTATGCTCAGTAAGGAACCAGCGAATAATGATGAGTTTGCCATGCGTGACGGCGCACGGGTGGTAAAGTAAGATTTTGTAGGGTGTGCTTCGTAGGTCCTGACCGTCATGCACACCCTACAAAATCTACCAGTCTAATCAGGTTTTAAGCCGGTAGCATAATCCGCAAAATGGTCGCAGCAGCCTTGGCAATGACCGTGCCTGGTCCGAAGATGGCAGCCACACCATGATCGTACAGGAATTGGTAGTCTTGTTCCGGGATGACACCGCCGGTAACCACCAGGATGTTTTCTGCGCCATAGCCTTTTAGTGCGGCGATGGTTTGTGGCACCAGGGTTTTGTGTCCGGCAGCCAGGGAGGAGATGCCCAGGATGTGGACGTCGTTCTCCACGGCATGGCGCGCGGCTTCTTCCGGCGTTTGGAAGAGCGGACCTACGTCCACATCAAAGCCGATATCGGCAAAGCTGGAGGCGATGACCTTCGCGCCACGATCATGGCCATCCTGGCCAAGTTTGGCCACCAGAATCCGAGGCTGCCGACCATAGGCTTCTGCGAATGCTTTGGTAAGGTCTCGTGCAGCCTGGAAGTCGTCGTTTTGTTTCATTTCGTTAGCATATGCTCCACTGATGATGCGATTGGTGGCACGGTAGCGCCCGAAGGTCGCTTCCATAGCGTCGGAAATTTCCCCGAGGGTAGCTCTGGCTTTGGCGGCTACAACTGCGCATTCCAGGAGGTTACCCTTGCCGGTAGCCGCACATTGCTTTAATGCTTCCAATGCACCTGCGACCGCGCCCGAATCCCTGCTTGCTTTCACTTTTTTGATCCGAGACACCTGTCCTTCACGAACGGCTTTATTGTCTACTTCCAGAACGTCAATCTGTTCCTCCTCCTCAAGATTGGGAAACAGGTTTACGCCGATGATCTTATCCGTTCCGCCATCAATCCGCGCTTGCTTGCGTGCTGCAGCTTCCTCGATACGGAGCTTGGGCACGCCCTGCTCGATGGCTTTGGCCATACCGCCTAATTCCTCGATCTCCGCCATCAATTCCCTGGCGCGATCGGCCAATTGTGCGGTGAGCTTTTCCACGTAATAGCTGCCGCCCCAGGGGTCAACTACTTTAGTGATACCCGTTTCCTGTTGGAGGTACTTCTGCGTGTCTCGGGCAATTTTGGCCGAAAAATCGGTAGGCAAAGCAATCGCTTCGTCCAGCGAGTTCGTGTGTAAACTCTGGGTGCCACCAAAGACCGCAGCCATCGCTTCGATGGTCGTCCGGGCCACATTGTTGAAGGCGTCTTGTGCCGTAAGGCTCCACCCCGAGGTTTGGCAATGCGTTCGTAGTGCCATTGATTTTGGATTCTCCGGCTTGAATTGCTCTACTATTTCGGACCAGAGTAACCGGCCGGCCCGCAGCTTCGCGATCTCCATGAAGTGGTTCATCCCGATACCCCAAAAGAAGCTGAGCCGGGGCGCAAAATCATCAATCTTTAAGCCTGCCTTAAGTCCTGTACGAATGTATTCCAAACCATCGGCCAGCGTGTAGGCCAGTTCAATGTCGGCCGATGCACCAGCCTCATGCATGTGGTAGCCACTAATGCTGATGCTGTTAAATTTTGGCATATTCTTGGCCGTGAACTCAAAGATGTCACCAACGATTCTCATCGATTCCGCAGGAGGATAGATATAAGTATTTCGTACCATGAACTCCTTGAGGATGTCGTTCTGGATGGTCCCTGAAAGCAGGGCGGGGGAGACTCCCTGCTCTTCAGCAGCCACAATGTAGAAGGCCATGATGGGCAATACGGCACCGTTCATGGTCATAGATACCGACATTTTGTCGAGCGGGATCTGGTCGAAGAGTACTTTCATGTCCTCCACCGTATCAATAGCAACGCCGGCCATGCCAACATCACCGGTGACGCGTGGGTGGTCGGAATCGTAGCCACGGTGCGTAGCGAGATCAAAGGCAACGGAAAGCCCTTTTTGCCCCTGGGCCAAATTCCGGCGGTAAAAGGCATTGCTGGCTTCGGCGGTACTGAAGCCAGCGTATTGCCGGATGGTCCAGGGACGTACGGCGTACATGGAAGAGTAAGGGCCACGGACGTAGGGTGGAAGGCCTGCTACGGAACCCAGGTGAGGAAGTCCTTCGAGGTCTTCTGGAGTGTAGACGAACTTGATGGAAATGCCTTCGGGCGAATTGGTTACCTGGTCTTCACGGACTGAAGGCTGGGTAACCACACGTTTGAACGGAATCTTGCTAAAATCAATAGGTTCCATTAGCGACGATTGTTTTGCCAGGCATGTCCCGTAGGAGAAGCTACGCGGAGAGTCTGCTGCCCTTCTGAGAACAATTTCGCCCCCACCAAGGCTGCAATTTCCTCTTCCGCATGCTGATCAGCCAAAATGGCTTCGGGAGAGTAGTGCTCCTTGACGAAGTTAGTGTCGAAGTCACCGCTAATAAATGCCTCATGATCAACTACAAAGCGCCCGAATGATAAAGTTGTTTCAATGCCTTTGATGTGATAATTGTCAATGGCGACACGCATTTTTTGCAGTGCTTCGGCTCTGGTAGCGCCAAAGGTGATGAGTTGGGCGATCATCGGGTCATAGTAGATCGGGACGTCCATGCCTTGCTCGAAGCCATCGTCGACACGAATACCTTCTCCTTCCGGCTTTACGTAGACGTCCAGTGTGCCAATACTAGGTAGGAAATTGTTGAGGGGGTCTTCGGCGTAGACGCGAAGTTCAATGGCGTGGCCGTGAATTTTGAGGTCTTCCTGTTTGATGTCGAGCACTTCACCCCGGGCTACCTTGATTTGCAGCTCGACCAGGTCCACACCAGAGATGATCTCAGAAACGGGGTGTTCCACCTGGAGGCGGGTATTCATTTCGAGGAAGTAAAAATTGCCCTGGCTGTCGAGCAAGAATTCTACGGTGCCAGCGCCCAGGTAGTCGCAGGCTTTGGCACATTTGATGGCAGCTTCTCCCATGCGGGCGCGGAGCGCAGGATCAAGGTTGAGGGGGACGGCAGGGGCTTCCTCGACCACCTTCTGGTGCCTGCGCTGTACGCTGCATTCCCGTTCAAAGAGGTGGATGATGTTGCCGTGGGCATCCGCCATTACCTGGATCTCGATGTGGCGCGGGTTGGTGACGTACTTCTCGATGAAGACGGAGCCATCACCAAAGGCCGAGGTGGCTTCGCTGATGGCGCGTTCCATGCCTTCCTTCAGGCCGGCCTTGCTTTCTACAACGCGCATGCCTTTGCCGCCGCCGCCTGCGGCGGCTTTGATCAGGATGGGATAGCCAACTTCTTCGCC
>JBGCFZ010000528.1:0-17126 GCA_045110355.1 Lewinella sp.
AAAGTACAGCGCGCAAAATTACTGTGCAAGTGTTAAGTGAAAATACTTCGAAAGTTTATTTCAAAAGCCCTTTCAACTCAACCCCACTCGTTAGCGGGCCGCAAAGATACATTCGTCAGTTTCAATCCTGCAAGGCTTTCATAAAGTATTTTTAACTTTATTTCTAACCTGTTGTTTGCAGACTTTTCAACCCAAATGATCGAGACATTTCTCGCTTGCGGGATGCAAAGATACGTCCATCCATTCCACCCGTGCAAGTATATCTTTCACTTCGATCCATCTTTTTTAGTGTCACCAAAGGATGTAGGCTCATCTCTGCCTCAAGGCATCAAAAACACGGGCCGTAGCCCCTAAGACAGAAGGATTGCCGGAGGCTTAGTGTAAAAAATATACTTAGTCTGGGAGCGTAGGTGATTCTATTGGGTTTTATACGACAAGATTCCCAAGATAGTCGCAAGCCCCCCCTCCCAACCGTGCGCTTTGCGGCCGCCTGCTGCGGCCCCACCGGGGAGGGCTATTGAAAACGCTGCGCGTTTTGGCCAAACCCCTCCACTTAAGCCAATCTTGCGATTGCCCTGACTCCGCTAAGAAACGAGTTCGGGGGCAACTGCGAAGGCCCTACTGCTTTGCCTTGCTTCTTTGTTCTGTTCCTTGCACCTGCGGCCGCGCCCTTGTCAGATTGATAGATGTATAGATTTGATAGATTTATAGGCTTCCGCAAGTGCATGCTCGCTTCGCTCGCCTTGGTAGTAAGTAGTAGGTAGACTGTAGTGGGTAGTGCTGCCGCAAATGGGTGCTCGCTTCGCTCGTCAAGGGCAACTGGGTTACTTATCTGCTGCTTCGCATCATCTGGTAAAACTCTCCGATAAAGCGGCGGGCGAACAGGCTGACTTTGGTTGTGCTCATGAATTGCAATTCTTCGGCAAAGGAGGTCTCGCCATTTAGGAAAGCCAATACCCGGGCCGGAGGGTTGGCGGCAAACATATCAACAAAGAGTTCGTCGCCGGATAACTCTCCGTTTTGTAAAATGCGGAGTAGTGTGGCGTCGTACAATAAATGCTTGCGTGACCAGGGTTCCAGATTATCAAGGCAGGGGAACTGGTCAGCCAACGCCGTCAACTGCCGCTGCAGGGCATAAAAAGTATAACCCGTCGAGGGTCGGGTGGCACCGCCGCGCATACCTACATATATAAGGTTACCGTCGCGTATCGGAAACGGGTAGGTCGTCATCGGTATGTTTCCGCCTTCGGTGTGCGTGATCTTGTAGCCGCCCTTCGTCCAGTGGTCATATATATAGGTCTTGAGGAGGCGATCGTATTCCGCTATTTCGAGGTGGTTGTTGCTGAAGATGGCGATCTCGATCAGTGCGCTGCGTTTATCGGTAGGCATGACGTAGAAAAAGCGCGGCTCCCCGTGTTGTGGCGTACGAAAATCCATGAGCGCAGCCCGACCGGGGTTGAAAGTATCCTTTTCAGTTTCGATGAACCAGCCCCGAAAGTGTTGGTCCAAGTAAGGAGCGCTTATTTGGCGCGGCCGCAGGTGCAGGGGAAGGGATGAAAAAGCAAGGTTTGCCTCCATGTCCTCCCCGTTAACACTGAAGCGTACGGTATCCCCTTCTGCTCGCACCTCTTCTGCTCGTGCCACCACCCGTTCTAAGCCTTCAATTTGGTCGATCGTAGCATTGACGTGGGCATAAAACTCCGTACTTCGAATAAGCTTGTATATATAAGGACTGATGTCGCAGTCCAGATTTCTCGTAGCATCGTGTACCGTCACCAGTGGCCACTGGTGATGCACCAGGTCTTCAAACGGGCCGGGCTCGGCTTCCCAGAAGGACCAACTGCGATCGTGCGCCGTCTTCGGGCCTTCAGGATCGACCAGCACTACGCGCTTTCCCGCCAGCTTACCGGCCCGCTCCAGGTGGTAGAGGGTACTTAGGCCGGCCAGGCCGCCGCCAAGGATGGCGATGTCGTAGGGTTTGGTCATTTGGAGTTATTGGTCTGTTGGCTCGTCGGTTTTTATAACATGAAGTTAAGCACCAGGAAGAAAAATAGTTGTGCGAAGAGGTAGACCAACAGCACCGGGCTGCGGAAACGTATTTTCAGAACGTGGAGCGGCAGGGAGATCAGGAATGCGATCGCTGCCCAGGCCAGGTAGTTTTGGAAGGGGATTTCGCCGCCGCCCCACTGCCAGTAGTCTAGGCTTATGGCTACTGGTTCTATGGCTACGTCGTAGAGGGCGGTCATTGTTGCGGCCAAGGCCGCAATAATGATTGGCGATTCTCGATTGGTGATTCTCGATTGGCGATTGGCGGCAGAACGCGCAGCGTTCTCAGGAGCAGAGGAGGTTAACCGACAAGCCAGTTCATTACAAGCCAACGTCAGCACGCACCAATTCAGCGCAATGACGAAGGGGACCCCCAGCCACTGGAACCACATCGTTGGCCCATAGGCGTATTCGCCAAAAACGGCACCGGTGGCAACGCCGATGGCCTCCATGGCAAACGTGAACCAGTACGCGAGGAGCAGCCACCAGAATAATCGCTGGTCTTCGTTCCGCCGGTAAATGGCGTACAGCACCAGTCCGTTGAGGACGAAGAGGAGGCCATCGGTCGTCACTTGGGTGACGGGCAGCACTGCCGGGAGGCAGTGGGCCAGGGTTCCACTGGTGAAGGCGAAAATCAGGAAATAGGAGAGGTAGCGATCGAAGGGATTGGTCGCTTGAACACGTTCACTTATGGGGGATGATTGATCCATGTCACCATAAGACAAAGGAAGGGCGGTTTGGTTTTGGGAGAGGACAGGGGCCTTTCCTACAGAAAGTGGCCCTCAGGGGCTGGGCCGGTTTGGTTCAAGAACTAATGCCGAGAAACTTGTGAAATAACCAAAGAAGGCAGGGGAGGCACTACTCTGGGGCCAGGACCACAGAAAATAGTGGGATAGCACATAAAAACTGCGGGCGGTAATAGGCTTGTATTGTCACCAGCAGATAAAACGTTTAGCTCTCTCATAAAGCCTGAGGAAATACTATCAATTCGCACAGCCCCCTTCCTGTAGGTCACTGGTAGTACGTAGTTTTCCTGCAACCTACAACCTGAAGGTGATTGGAACTGCACACCTACTAATTTATGTAAGTCTTCTATTTCAATCAGGCTTTCCGACTGAACTACATACTTAAACGATGTAACTTCGGCTACAACCCTTTCACGATCGAGATGAAGGATGAAAGCAAATTCCGAGTCTTCTCGGTCGGCCTTTTGAAGTAACAATCCGTTATAAATCAGCGCAGCATTTACCGAAAACACAAGGGAGTCTGTTGGCATCACCGCATCAGTAGTCCCTTCCTGTGCTGACACATGAAAGCTAAAGCAGAAAAACATGAACAAGAACAACATCTTTTTCATGTAGCTAAGATAGGACATTAGCTATAGATGGCCGACGTGGCCAGAAGCTCCATCTTGCGCTCCAAGGGATACCTTCAAGTTTGATTCAGTGCCGCACCTTTCAGGATACACCGCCAACAAAGCCTGAAATCTGCCAGTTGCTCAGGTATGTCCACTGTCTCCTCCCCTACACTTCCCCCCAATCCTTACCTTCCCGTACAACTTGAGGCTACCCTCTGCGCTTCTTTAAACAAATGACAGTCACCATGAAAAGCTTACTGCTCTTAGCCGCCCTCCTACTATCCGGTTCTGCCTTTGCGCAGCAAAGGACCAATGCTGCTGACCAACCAACCGAGTTGGGCAAGGTTTCCTGGCTGCGCGACTACGACCAGGCCATGGCCGAAGCGAAGCAAACCGGCAAACCGGTCCTTATTCTTTTTCAGGAGGTCCCGGGCTGCGCTACTTGTCAAAAATATGGGATTACTACCCTCAGTCACCCGCTGATGGTGGAGGGGATAGAAAATGAATTCGTGCCGCTGGCCATTTTCAACAATAAGGGTGGTGCTGACCGGAAAGTACTGGAGCAATACGGGGAACCTACCTGGAACAACCCCGTTGTCCGCATCGTCGACGCCAACGGCAAGGATTTGGTGGACCGCGTGGCGGGGAACTACTCTCCGCAGGGGCTGTACCGCACCATGGCGCAGGGCCTGATCGAAAGCAAGGTTACCATCCCCGGTTACCTGGAGATCCTTGGTCTGGAGCTGACCGCCGCTGCCGAACCCACCAAAGAAGCCTACTTCCAGATGTACTGCTTCTGGAGTGGGGAGCACCACCTGGGTCGCCACGATGGGGTGCTGACCACCGAGCCTGGTTTCCTCAATGGACACGAAGTCGTCAAAGTAAAGTACGACCCCGCCAGAACCAACGCCCGTGAATTGGCCGATTACGCCGCAGATAAAGACATCAAAGCCGTGAAAGCTGGCAACGGTTACCGTTTGGCTGCCAAAGACCATTATTACCAGCTGCAGCAGACGGACTTTGTGTACCTACCGCTCACCGAGGTACAAAAGACGAAGATGAATGCTGCTTACGGACGGGGGGAGGATTTGCTGCAGTATTTGAGCCCGCGGCAGGTGGCTTATTATGAGGCTGTTCGGAAGAATAAGGCTGGTAAAAAGAAGTTGTTTGCGGGGGACTTTGTTGAGGGGTGGGGTACGATGGAAGGGAAATAGGTTTTACACGTCTTGCTACAATTCGTTTTATTGCTCAATTCAGTATAGCGACAACTCTTGCCGGAGCACCTGAGCCACCTTTTATTTTCAATGGGAACGCTGCCACCTTGAATCCGGTGGTAGGAAGTGCAGCTAAGTTGGTCAGTTGTTCCATGTGACAATATTCGTAATCAACACCAACTAGATGAGCCTCCCAAAACAATTCAGCGTTGTTGCTTTCTTTGGCCTTTCTAATTAAATACGGCAACGGCAAGTCCCACCCCCACTGATCAATACCCATTACTTTTATCCCTTTTTTTATGAGCCATTCAGTTGCTTCTCCACTCATTCCAGTCCCTTTGTAAAAGAAGTCTTTTGTTCCCATTAGTTTGTCTCTTCCTGTTTTTATCAGGACAATCATATCTGGCGCCAGCACTAGGTTTTCCTTTTCTAAAAATACTTTTATATCGTTAGCAGTAATCGGCTCAAAGTCCTTTTTATGTGTCATATCTATCACGACACCGTCTCCAAAACACCATGCTAAAGGGACTTCATCAATAGTTTTTGCTCGCTTCCCCATACAGCTGGGTGCATAGTGCCACGGTGCATCAATATGAGTAGTTGAGTGTACGCCCATCTTTCTGATTTCATCATCAGCCCATCCCTCAAACTTCTTCGGAAACAAACGAAAAGGCAACCCCAAAAACCTGACTAACCATTTCGCTTTTTTATGTGCCTTATGCTTTATTTTGACCTTCATGAAAAATGGATCTCCGGCATTGTATTGGATCGTTTTAGAAAGGTCTATTATTTTGCTCATTTCTTTTGATGTTTTCCTGCTTCCCAGTTTTCAGAAAGGTATTCATTGGCAAATTGAAGTGGCTTGCTCTCTAGTTCAGTAGCAAAAGAATCATTCCAGCGGTTTAAAAAACCGAATATAGCAACCGTAGAAACGATCTCGATGATCTGCGGTTCCGTGAAAAATTCGACCAACTTTTCATGATGTGCTGCTGTGACCTGATTAGGGCTACTTCCAGCAGCCATGGCAAAATTCAGCGCAGCTCGTTCTTTTTCTGAGAACAAGTCAGATGTTTGAAACTCCCATATTTTCTGAATTTTCTCAATCTCAACCCCATTCTTATATGCTGAATGCGCCGTATGTGCCTGACAATACCTGCAGCCAGATGCATTACTTGAAACATTGGCAACAAGGTCTTTTAAATAGGCAGGAACCTCTGAGTGACTTTCCTTTTTGGCTTTTAACGTCCAGTGCAGATTCTTGACAAATAATTTGACCCCTGTCCAGGTAGTAGTCTCTGAAGAAGAAAACCCTTTGATATTTGCATAGAGCAAAGAAAAGGCTCCTAGTATGTTTGGCTTTGCACTCATTTTATGCAGGCTATTCGGAACGAAGCCCATTCCTCTCGTGGCTTCATTCAAAATGATTTGATAGTCTTTCATTTACTCAATCTTATTTGTTAATGAACCAATGCCTTCGATTTCTAAAGTAATAACATCCCCTTTACTCAACATCACTCCGTTTTCAATTCCTGTACAACCTGGAATGGTCCCCGAACCAAATAACTCTCCGGGATGTAATTGTTCTTCCCAGGAGGCATACGCAATGGCTTCTTGCAAAGAGTAGGTTTTATTCTTTGTGTTGCTTTCGACAATCGTTTTACCATTGATGATAACCTTCACGTTTAAGTTATCAACTTTATGAAGGAGTGAATTCTTACCGATAACTACTGAAGATATGGAGCTGCCAAAGTTCTTGGTTTTCATTGGCCCAAATCCACTATCCATTTCGTCCATCTGCACGTCTCTTGCTGAAAAATCATTCAAAATCAAAAAACCTCCGATGGCATCATTAACCTCATTTATGGATGCATTCTTCAAAGGCCTAGTGATTACTACCCCCAATTCTAATTCATAATCCAGTTCTTTAGAATAGGCAGGAATACTAATTTGATCTCCTTCTGAAATAAAATTCAGGTGATTCCCCATGTAATAAATAGGGTACTGATAAAATCTATTTTTAGGTTTTAACTTCGGGAAGGGTTTCCTAAAAACCTTCTCATACACCGTTACAATGGGAAGCAGATTGGCCATGTACTTTTTCACAAAACCTCTTGCCGCATCAACAGCATGTCTTTCGTAGAGCATAAAATCTCTGTAAGCAACTGGCCTGAATGGAAGCATCGGCCTACAGGCATCATGGTTGCTGATCGCCTCCTTATCCAATTCCTCCAATTCGTCTGACGATAGATTCAGCAAATCAAAGAAGGTTAACCCAGCGTGCGTAAGAACTTGCCATTGATCATCAATTTCAACCGCAAGTTTTTCAACACTTGATTTTTCACAGTAGACTTTTTGATACTTCATCGCGTAATTTATACTAAGCAGAATAGCAAAATTAGGAACCGAAGCATCCAAAGTCATTTACATTTGTTGATTCTTGATAGACGTGTTGATTCTCGATAACTGAGTAGGCGTAACCCCAAGATAACTTGCTATATGAAATTGGGGCACGTCTTCGATGATATGCTCATACTCTTTCAAGCATTTAAGGTATCGTTCTTTTGCCGTTAGCGTCAGGAAGTCATATTCTCTTTTTGATTTCTTTGCGAATAAGTGAAGCAAAACTTTTGTTTGCAACTCCCTCAGCTCAGGGTTATCAGTTAAACGCTCTTTTATAAAATCTATGGGAAATTCAATTACTTCACAAGGAGTAATAGCTTCAACGAAATGAGTGGACTTTTCTTCAACATTAGGATTACCAAGTAAAAAGCTCGGCGTTGAGAGAAACACTTTGTTCCATTCACTACCAGACTCATCTATATCGTATATCCTCATAACGCCCTTCGTCAGAAAGCCTAACTTCCTGGAATAGGTGTCTCTATCAAAGTAGACGGCCCCTTTTTCTATGGAATTAATAGTTAGTTGCCCCTCTAACTCTTCGATAAAAGCATCAGACAACTGAACAAAGGACTTGAGGTACGCTATTAGTTTGTTGTATTGTTGCATGTTTGATTTTTGCAGCCCCGCGTGAGTACGCTTTTTCATTTGAGTATAGTATGGGATTTCGTAATAAGCCCTCAGCCAACATCCGGTTTTCAGACGCTGATTATTAGCTCACCCACAGTATTCTCCATGGCTGCTCACAAAATAAGACAAATGCTTTAACGCTCAAGGCGTGTGGGCTGTGGGTTGACGGGGAGAGGATTTACTGCGGTGTTTGAGCCTATGGCGGGTGGCTTATTGCGAGGCTGTTGAGGGAAGGGGTAAAGGCTGGTAAAAGAAAGTTAATTTCTGCAGATTTTGTTGAGGGGCATTTTTCTGGTGGGCCAGGGAAGACTTCTATTCAATCGTAGTTGCGCCTAATGGGAAGCGTATACGACGAGCGGGATGGTCTCTTTCTTTAATCGTCCCGCATTCCGTTTTCCATAAAAAAAGGCATAATCTTAGGCTACAACAACCAACGGCTAAAGCCCCCCTACAACATCCCAAAACGAGCCCGAACCGCACTAGTAGCCAACAAGTAAACTTTCCGGCCATCATTCACCCGAATCCGCTCTTCGGCCACCTGCTGCGCAGGTGAGTTCTTGATCTTCTGGAACAGCTTGGTGTAGTACACGTAGGCAAGGTAGACGCCCAGCCGGGCGCTGGTTGGCAATTGCTTGATGCCTTCGTAGGCGTAGTCAAAATCGGCTTTGATGTCGGCTTCGATTTCAAGCTTGGTCGCCTGGTCAAACTTATTGTAATCGACGCCGGGGAAGTAGACACGGCCGCGCTCTTCGTAGTCGGACTTGATGTCGCGCAGGAAGTTGATCTTCTGGAAAGCAGAGCCCAGGGCGCAAGCCATCGGTTTGAGGCGTTCATACTCCGCATCGTCTCCTTTGAGGAAGACTTTAAGGCACATCAGACCGACGACTTCGGCAGAGCCGTAGATGTATTCTTTGTACAGGTCGTCGTGGTACCGGCTGACGTCGAGGTCCATCGCCATGGAATCCAGGAAAGGGTCGATGAGGTCGCGGCCGATGTTATATTCGTTGGCCACTTCCTGAAAGGCCTGGAGTACGGGGTTGAGGCTGATCCCTTCTTCAAGGGCCAGGTAAGTGTCGTTCCGGAAACGAGCCAATAGTTTAGCCTTGTCCTTATCGTGGAAAGTGTCCACAATCTCGTCGGCAAAACGTACAAAACCATAGATACCGTAGATGGGTGAACGCAGCTCCTGGTCAAATACCCGAATACCCATGCTAAAGCTGGTGCTGTAGCGGCGGGTGATCAGGGAGGCGCACTCCCGGCAAACTTCTTTATATAAACTAAGCATTGGTTGGTTGGGGCTGAGGGAGGGAAGAAGTAAGGTTTTTGGCACCGGTCATGGCCCGGTGAATATCACGGGCGGCGACCTCACCGGAAATAATACTGGGTGGCATGCCGGGGCCGGGGGTGGTGAGCTGGCCGGTATACCACAAGTTACGAAGCTTTTTGCTGCGGAGCTTTGGTTTTAAAAACGCAGTTTGTAACAGCGTATTTGCCAGTCCGTAAGCATTGCCACGGAAGGCGTTGTAATCTTCCTTAAACTCCCGGTGGGCAAAGCTGCGCTTGTACACCACGTGCGGACGGATATCGACGCCGTAGCGTTCGGCAAAACGTTCGCACATCAGGTGCCAGTAGTGCTCGCGGCGCTCTTCGGTATCGTCGAGATCCGGCGCTAATGGCAATAAAAAGAACAGGTTCTCCTGGTTCGTTGGCGCAACGGAAGGGTCCGTTACGGAAGGGGCGCAGGTGTAGAACAGGGGGTCTTCCGGCCAGGCCGGTTCCTCGTAGATTTCGTGGGCGTGGCGCTTGAAATCGGCGTCGAAAAACAGGGTGTGGTGGTGCAGGCCGGGGACCTTACGATCCAGGCCGACGTAGAAGAGGAGGCTCGAGGGAGCCATCGTCCGTTTCTGCCAATAGCTTTCGTTGTAGACCCGGTCTTTCGGGGCAAGGACCTCCTGTTCGAAGTGGTGGTAGTCGGCACCGCAAACGAGGACATCCGTTGGATAGGCGGTGCCATCAGCCGTAACGACGCTGGCCACTGCACCTTGCTCCGTTACCACTTTTTGCACCGGCGATCCCGCATGAATCTCCACCCCTAAACCGCGTGCTACGGCCACCATGCCTTCGATGATCTTGTGCATCCCCCCCATCGGGTACCAGGTTCCCAACTGGAGGTCGGCATAGTTCATCAGGCTGTAAAGCGCCGGAGTATTATCGGGCGTAGCGCCCAAAAACAAGACGGGAAATTCCAGCAACTGTCGCAGTTGCGGATGCTTGAAAAGTTTGCGAACGTAGGTGCCCATATCCGTCAGCATCTGCAATTTCAGGGCAGCTTTAGCAACGCGGAGGTCGGCAAAATCAAGGATACTATGTCCCGGTTTTTGCACGAATTCGCCCAGGCCGACCCGGTATTTGTATTCCGCCTCGTCGAGGAATTTTTGCAGATTGGCCGAACTACCCGGCTCCAGGCGCTCAAACATAGCGAAGAGATCCTTGGTATTGGCTGGCACGTGCATTTCGTCATCCTTGCCGAAAACGATCTCGTAGCTGGGGTCCAGACGAACGAGATCGTAATGCGCTGCTGCAGCAGACCCAAAATCGTTGAAGAATTGCTCAAACACCTCCGGCATCCAGTACCAACTGGGGCCCATGTCGAACTGAAACCCTTCATGATGAAAGGTCCGTGCCCGCCCGCCAAGACCTTCGTTTTTCTCGAGGATCCGTACGCTGTAGCCCTCACGAGCCAGGTAGCAGGCAGAAGAGAGGCCGGCAAAGCCGGCACCGACAACGGTAATTTGTTTGCTGATGGACTTAGTCATTATGCTGCCTAACAGCAGATTGGACAGAGTGTTGTGGATTTCATCGAGGCTTCTTGTCTGGGAACTGGCATCTATTTTCGGACTATTTGGAGACCCGGAAAAGATTTAGCTATATTTTTTTCTTTCCCCCTTCTTCCTTTTCGCCTTCTTCCTTTTTCCCCTTCTTTTCTTTTTTCGCTTTCCCTTGATTGAATTTGTTCATGGTGTTCTGCAACCCATGCCCACAGAAGCTCAGGCTTATTTGGGCGGCGGTTTCGATCAGTTCCGGCAAGCCCTGACGCTCGGTCGCGTTCCACTCCCCGAGCACGTAATCTGCTTGCTGGCCGGGGTAAAAATCCTTGCCAATACCGCAGCGGAGGCGAGCATAGTTGTTGCCGCCGGTGAGCTGATCGATGGATTTCAGGCCGTTGTGGCCCGCATCGGAGCCTTTGCCGCGCAGGCGCAGCTGCGCGAAATCGAGGTGCAGATCATCAACGACGACCAGGACGTTTTCTTTGGGTATTTTCTCCGCCTGCATCCAGTAGCGTACGGCTTTACCGCTTAGGTTCATAAAGGTATCGGGTTTGAGCAGCAACACTTGCTTCCCCCGGTGCTTAATGCGGGCCATGTGGCCGTGGCTGCAGGACCGGAAGTCCTCGCTGAGGTGTTCCAACACACGGAAGCCAATGTTGTGGCGGGTATTTTCGTACTTCGGGCCAGGGTTGCCAAGGCCTACGATCAGGAATTTCATGGTGGGGTCGATTGGTTCTGGGGCTGGCCGGTCATTTGCACCGAATAGTCGGCGGAGCAGGTTTAGCATGGGGCGAAGATAGGGAATGGGGAAATGAGAGAATAGGGGAATGAGAGAATGGCTGCCGCAGGGGCCGTTCGCGGCGCTTTGCTTGCTCACCTTGGAGTGAGAGGTAGACCGCCGCAAGAAGCAGCACAGCTAATTAGTGAATGAAGGAACTACCGGCACGAGTGCAAGCGAGCATCCTCTTGCGGCAGCTATTCTCCAATTCGTTCCTTCTCCCATTCTCTTAAAAAGGCGCGTTAACATGACGTTAAAGCCACCAGTGTCGCCCCCCCGATTAAACTACCAACCCCTAACATCCATTTACATGCTGACGCTGCCATGAACCATTTTTTTGCGCTTGCGGGGCTGCTGGCAATACCTTAAATTTGTCGACCGCCCCAGGCTACCAAATAATGTCGGGCGAATTTTTGCGTTAACCTACAGCCGGGGCCGGCTTCAGCCCCGACAAATTCCCCGGGCCAGGACCAACCTGGCCGTTAAAAGAAAGCTTATGAAAACCCGAGGCACCTTCCTCTTGTCCGCCCTTTTTGTCCTTGCGGCCTTCGTCGCAACAGTGATGCCCGAGACCGTACCTCCCGGCGACAAAGAATCCGTCATCATCCAAACGATGATGCGCAACCTTGAGCGTTTCCACTACCAACCGATGAACATTGATGATAAGTTCAGTAATCGGATGTATGACTACTACCTCAACGATGTAGACGGTGCCCGTCTGTTTTTCACCCAGCAAGACATTGGCGCTTTTGCCACCAACAAGTTTGCCATTGATGACCAGGTTAAAGCTGGCTCTTACGAGTACTTTGACCTTGTCCAGGACCACTGGATCAAATCCCTCGATAAAACAGAAGTCTGGTACAAAGAAATTCTGGCTAAGCCCTTTGACCTCAACAAAGGGGCCAACATTACCCTCCCCGACGATGATTCGGAATGGGAGTCAAACGACAAAGCACTGCGCAAATACTGGGCAGATTACATGAAACGGGATGTGCTCAACCAAATCATCAACAAGCAAAACGAAGAAGCTGATAACGCCGACCTGAAGGAAAAGACTTCGGTTACCGAACTGGAAAAGGAAGCCCGCGAAAAGCTCATGGAACGCTACGATGGTTGGTTCGAACGGATGCGTAAAGCAAAGCTCAGCATTCGCCGCAGTCAGTACCTCAATGCACTGACCAGCATGTTCGACCCCCACACGACCTACTACCGGCCAAAGGATAAGGAGTCGTTCGACATCCGCTTCAGCGGCCGGCTCGAAGGCATCGGTGCTACCCTACAGAACAAGGATGAGTACACCAAGGTCTCTACCATCGTCGTTGGTGGGCCCGCCTGGAAAGGCAAAGAACTGGAAGCGGACGACCTCATCATGTCTGTACGTCAGGAAGGCGAAGAAGAAGCAACTGACATTAAGGATATGCTGGTCGAAGACGTTGTCGGTTTCATCCGTGGCGATAAAGGCACTACCGTCTACCTGAAAGTAAAAAAGCCCGATGGCTCCATTAAGGAGATCAGCATCGTGCGGGATGTTGTGGTGATCGACGACCGCTTTGCCAAATCCCTCATTGTTGATGGTGTGGGTGAAAACGAAAAGGTGGGGTACATTAATTTACCGAGCTTCTACGCTGACTTCCAAAACGAAGACGGCCGCTTTTGCGCCAAAGATATCAAAGCGGAGCTTGACAAGCTAAAGGATCGTGACGTTGAAGGCATCATTTTGGACCTTCGCAATAACGGCGGAGGCTCCCTACGCGATGTTGTTGACATGACCGGCTTCTTCATTCCCGAAGGGCCCATCGTACAGGTGGCCGGCCGTGGCGGCCGGAAGGAGGTCCTCAGCGATCGTGACCCCAGCGTAGAATACGATGGCGCACTCATCGTTTTGGTGAACCAGTATTCCGCCAGTGCCAGTGAGATCCTCGCGGCTGCGCTTCAGGATTACGGACGTGCCGTCATCGTTGGTAGCACCTCTACCTTCGGCAAAGGCACCGTTCAGCGCTTCATCGACATGGACCGTACCATTCCTGGCCGTACCGACATCAAGCCCTTGGGCACAGTAAAGCTGACCATGCAGAAGTTCTACCGCATCGATGGTGGCAGCACGCAGCTGCGCGGCGTAGTACCAGACATCATCCTGCCCGACAGCCGTTCCCTCCTCGAAACCGGCGAGCGTCAGCAGAGTTCTCCTCTCGCCTGGAGCCAGATCGAACCCGCCGAGTATTATCAGGATGTTTACCGCATTGACTTCATGGAAACCCTCCGTGAACGCTCCAACGACCGGGTTGCCCGGAACGCCACCTTTCTGAAAATTCAGGAAAACGCTAAGCGGGTGAAGCGCCAGAGCGATAAGGATACTTACCCACTTACCTTAGCCGCCTACCAGGCCATGGACAAGGCCAATAAAGAAGAGGCGGAGCAGTACAAAGACCTGTTCGGCAACGTCGTCATTCCTGGTGTCGCCAACATCGAAATCGACATGGAGGAAATCAAGGCCGACGAAAGCAAGGAGGCTCGGAATGACGAGTTCAAGAAGAGCGTTGGTAAGGATGTTTACATTCAGGAGGCGCTGAATATTCTTCATGATATGAAGGAACTGGAGTAGCGGCGGAGCCGCTCTTTTAGACGGGCTTCGCCCTTATGGATTTATAGATGTGATAGATTGATAGGCTCCGCATATCTCTGCTCGCTATGCTCGTTTGCTGGCGGAGTGCCTTTGTCCTGTATGTCTGTAAATGCGATTGCTTACTTCACATTATACTGCTACGCATGCGAAGCTCACTGGATGAGTAGCAGCATCATCGGGCGTAGATATTACAGAGGCTCCTTACTTCGTCCGCAGTGAGCGCCCGGTTGAAAATACGCATTTCGTCTAGCAGGCCTTTAAAATTATAGGTCATTTTACTCTTCTCTCGATAGTAATTTTGGTTATTCCCACTGTAAGTACCGATATACCAATGGTGGTTCATGTTGAGTGGTCGATCACTAACGTATCGGTTGAAGGAAACAAAGGCATTTTTCAATTTCTCTCCATCTACGTACGTGGTGATCTCCTGGCCGGAACGCACAAAAGTTACGCAGCGCCAGAAACCTTTCACCTGACAGGCGATTGATTGTTCCGCCATGCCCCGGCCACTCCCCGAAAACGGGAACACCAGATTATGAAATTCTTCTTTACCAGCGGCCGTATAATCAAGAAGCATTGAGAACCCTTGCTTATAATACTCCCGACTCAGTCGGTGGCCAGCGTGACCGTTAAAGAGATAGCTCCGAATATAGCCACGATGGTCGGCATTATCCATCGGATAATCCTTCAGTAAGACCCAGGTAGTAATGGTAAAGTCCCCTAGCGCCGGTAATTTTTCTTTGGGTAAAATTTCGAAGAAAGTAGTCTTACCGTCAAAAGCAGCAGCTTTACCGACAATACCATTTTCATACTTTAAGTCCCCGAAAGCGACACCATCATTTCCATTCCCACTAAGGTCATTTCCATTTCCTTCAAATGGGTAGTACGCAATCAGACCGTTGTGCTGAGCAAAAACGGAGATCACAGAGAGTGTCAATACCAGGGATAAAAGTATACGCATGTTTAGGGTTTTATTTAGGCAAAGTTAGTCCCTTTACTCTTAGACTGCCTTAAAAGGCCGCAGGCCTTTTGCGCCTGTTCCACATGTCGCCAATTATGATAAATCGCCACACGCAGGGTATCCCCCAGTCGTAGTTTGATCAGATTACTGATGCTGATGCCGGTCTTTGTCCGCGTCAGATTGACCCGGGCAGCCTGCTCTAGCAAGTCCAGCATTTCTTCCTGCTGCCGGATGAATTCGTTGACGGTATCGTAGTTGAGATCTTTGCCATGGTTGCGCGGATCCGCACTTTTGAAGGTGGTGATCTTCGTGGTTTTTTCTCCGGGTTTCATACCTGCGGCAAACTTATTACCAAGCCAGCTGGAGGTAAAAGTCTCGGTAGGTTGATCGTACTTAGTTTCTTTGATCCGGCGACGAATTTCGGGCAGGTAGTAATCACCATAATGATTGAGGTGCGCCAGGCATTCGAGTACATTCCAGGCATCAGGGCGCGGCCGCTGGTGCAAGGTGGCGGAATCAAGGGCAAGGAAAGACTGGCCGGCGGCAAGATTGACCTGGGTGCGTTCGGTTAGTTGTTGGAGGAGGTCGGTAGCGTTGCGAGGGGTCATGTTTGGTCTATTGGTCTGTTAGTATTTTGGTCAGTTGGTCTATTCGTCTGCCTGACCAGATGATGTCACAAAGTTCGGCGTTGTGTAATACCCGAAAATTGATTTGGCTCAAGAATTCAGATGAACGTACAAAAAGCGTCGTAGCCAATCAGGGAATTTAGGATTTACTGGTCAATAGCAATGCATAACATATGTTTATACGTATTTCAACTTATCGCACAGCGACTATCCCTTGAGTTACCTGAGGCAAGGAGGGACGACGCAGTCTCAGGTAATGAAAATATCCTTATGCTTTGACGACGCTGCGCGTCGTACCGTTCGCGGCAGGTCCATTACCCCGGACGAAGTCCGGGGCAAACCACAGGGCATTCGCTAAGCAAAATTGGAACCCGCTAAAATTATTTTACACTGCAGTAGTACTTTGTCAAGTTTTATTTTAGCACTTTAAAAAACCATTATCTCATGACGTTACGTACCTGCCGGCGGCCTGCTTTTTAAGGGCAAAAGCAGCAAAACCCTTTGGCTGTGGCCCCGGCTGATCACGAAGCAGCACCCTGATGGCCGAAAATGCAAAAACTGTTTGAGCGGTCGACCAATTAGCTTTTCATGTGCTGCAACAGTAATCGGACAGTAGTGCTGTAGTGTAACCAACATCAGCGCGAGTTTTTTTCTTTTAGGCTTTTGGGGCTTCGCTAACCGATCAGGCACCAGCACAGCCAGAGATTTTTGCCTCTTTTCATCCTTGAAAAGAGGGCCGCCGGCAGGCAGATGAGGCGGGCCGAAACGCAAGATGCTATTGTGCTAATTTCAAACTTGACAGACCTAGGCTTTAGGATCAGGCGGAATGGCGCTGCGGATGCGCGAAAGTGTTTCCGGCGTCATCCGGAGGTAGTTGGCGATATACTTTGCGGGAATCTCCTGAAAAAGCCTGGGGCTCCGTTCGAACACCCGTCGATAACGTTCTGCGGGGTCATTGGTGAGCAGATCAATCTCCCGTTCCAATTGGCCGGTGATCATCCAGGACATGATTTTTTGCCACAGACGAGCCAACTCAGGGTCGGCCGTCAACTGGGCCATGTACTCCGTTTTACGGATCATTCGCACCGTGCATTTGCGCAGGGCCTGAGAATATAAAATGGTCGGCTTTCCGTTGATGAAGCTGTCCATCGCCGCTACGTAGTCCCCCTGGTAACCGAAGCGGATGACTTGCTCTTCGTCGTTAACGAATACATAGGTCCGCAGCGTTCCGGCCGCTACGTAGTAAATGTTTGTATTCGTATCGCCTTCGTGGTGGAGGTGTTCTCCGCGTTTCAGCTCGATGGTTTTGTAGAAGAGGTTGTGCGCTTCCAGGTAGGCGTGGAGGTCGGTGATGGGAGAGGGCATGGGACTATGTTTTGCATGCCGAAAATAACTACTTCCGCCCCAACGAGTCCAACAACACCGTTTCTTCCCAACCATTGTAGGTCAGGTGATGAATTAACCTACCGTCAGTATCATAGTACTTATCTGACAGTCTATCCCAGTCCTTGCTAATAGTAAGTCGGGCAAGTGTGCCATCAGCCCGGAAGGCAAAATCTTTTTCCTGCTTCGTCTTCGGCGTGTAGAGGATTTCATGGCGGAGATCATCGTATCCTTTCAGGTAATTCGTTTCACGCACGAGTTCTCCCCGGAAATTATACTCCAG
>JBGCFZ010000529.1:0-29765 GCA_045110355.1 Lewinella sp.
GTAAAAGCGAGTTATTTTAATCGGCGGTAGCCGACACGAGCGCTAGCGAGCATCGGCACAGCTCGTTAGAGCTTTATAGCACAGGCCTGCGTTTTAACGCAGGTAAGGCCCAAAACGGTTCCTGCAATTTGATATACACACAATTGTTAGTACAATTGGATAGCGTACTTCTGAAACGGTCCCCTACGCCTGAAAATTCAACAGATAATCCCGGACCAGCACGTCAAAGTCAGGCCCTTCGCCAAAATGAAAGCGAACGGCGAGTGGTAAAACGAAAATGGGAAGTCGCTCCTTTGCGATGAATTCGCGGTGGAGTTCGAGGCGGGTAGCATCCTTTTCGGTGGTGATGATGGCCTTGTGTTTACCCGGCATCTCGCGGAAACGAAGCTGGAGGTTGCCCAGGTCACGGCGGTCGAAATAGTGGTGGTCTTCGTAGTCGAGACTCTGAACGTGTGGGCTCAATCGATGCAAGTGCTCCAGTAGGTAATCCGTATTGGCAATGGCAGAAATAAGCAAAACGCTGACGTGTTCTTCCATCTTCAGCCGATAACGATGATCGAGCATATAGTAGGGCGCTGCGTAGTCGTAATAACTGAAGAAAACCCGCTGGTGAGGTAGCGGATCGATTTCTTCAATGAGGGCATCGGCGGTGGCTCGGTCCAGCTCACTCGGGCATTTCGATACGATGATGATGTCGGCGCGTTCGTATCCGGAACGCCACTCCCGAAGGCGGCCGCTGGGCAGGAGGTAGTCTTGGGTAAAGGGCTTGTCGAAAGTCGTGAGTAGAATATTTAAGCCGGGTTGTACGGCCCGATGCTGGAAGGCGTCGTCTAGTAGCACTAATTGTGTGTCGGGCTTACGAGCCATGATCTCGGGAATAGCAAAGGCCCGTTCTTCGGCTACGGTGACGGTAAGACCGGGAAATTTGCGGACATACTGTAGTGGTTCGTCGCCCACCTGCTCGGCGTTCATATTGGGTTTGACGTGGATGAAACCCTTGGACTTGCGGCGGTAGCCGCGGCTCAACGTCGCAATGTTGAGGTAGGGCTCCAGCCCCCGGATCAGGTACTCGATGTGTGGCGTTTTACCGGCGCCGCCTACCGTCAGATTACCAACACTGATGACGGGAACCGAAAAAGAAATACTTTTTTGCAGGCCACGACGGTAAGTCCAATTACGGAAACTTACTCCCAGGCCGTAAAGCAAGGAAAAGGGAGCAAGAAGAGCTTTGGCTAGTTTGGTTTGGACCAAGGGTTTGTGAAGTTTACCAATCAGTAATGCATCATTTACAAATTTCCGGAGGGCAGGGTTGCTTTACGGACGATATTTTGGGCGCGGCCGCAGGTGCAAGGGGAGGATATAAAGCGCAGAAACAGCCTTCCCCTTGCACCTGCGGCCCCGCCCCTTAAAGAAATTTGTCGACCCGTTTAAACTTCCGCTACCCTCCCGGCGTCCAATAACTGACGGATCACCAACGTGCATGAGTAAACTTCCCGAAGACGCCGTTATCTTGGATCAGCTGCGCAGCCCACAGGGCAGCGAGGTTGCCTTCCGTAGCCTGGTGCAGGCCTACGGCCCGCTGCTGCATCGTCACCTGATGCGGATGCTGCAATCTTCTGCCGATGCGGATGATGTATTGCAAAATACGTTGGTGAAAGTCTTTAGAAAGCTGGGTGATTTCCGAGGAGACAGTAAATTAAGCACTTGGCTCTACCGCGTAGCGACCAACGAGGCCCTCACCTGGCTAAGAAGTAAGAAACGCCGGCGTCAGCGCATCAGTACCGAGGATCCGACTACTTTGACCACTAACCAATTGACGGCGGACCCTTATTTTGACGGAGACGCCGCTCAGTTGCATCTCCAACGTGCACTGGCCACCCTGCCACCCAAACAACGCGCTGTTTTCAGCTTCCGCTACTTTGATGATCTTTCTTACCGGGAGATCAGCGAAATTACCGGAACGTCTGAGGGCAGCCTCAAAGCCAGTTATCACCTGGCGGTGAAAAAAATTGAAGTAAAACTCAAAGAGTATGTCTGATCACGATGAACCAAGCCTGGGAGAATTCCTTACCGGCCTCCGCGAAAAAGGAGACGGCTTTCTTCCTCCTTCACCTGATTATTTCGACCAACTGGCGAACCGTGCCCTGCGCGAAGAGCACAAGCCAGTACGATTAAAAACCATGCGCCGCACCTGGTTAGCTGCCGCTGCCGCCGTAATGCTCCTGCTGGTGGCCGCTTTCCTGTTGTTACCAACAAACGATGATACGCAAACGGCCGCAAACGAGCCCGTTGAGTCACCTTCGAGCGAAACACTGCTGGCTGACCTCGATGCAGAAGACATTGATGCTTACATCAGTGATCAACTGGATGATTTTGAAACCGAACTCTACGCCAACGCTCCCGTAAATGATTAGTGCAATGAAACAGCTGGTTTTTGTTATTTTACTTTGTCTCGTAAGTGTTACTGCCCAGGCGCAGCCTGGTAACCGCACCGACAGAGGTGAACGTAAAGAAATGCGCGAGGAGCGCTTTGCCAAGATCAAGGCCGCACGGCAGGCCTACATCAAGGAAGAACTGAAACTGACTAATAAAGAAGCGTCAGCCTTCTTCCCCGTCTTTTGGTCTTATGAGGAAAAACTTAAACAGCGAGGGCCTCGTAACCTAGACATCGGTACTGACCAAAAGGACCTCTCCGAAGCAGAAGCACTCGAGGTGCTGCGTGGCCATCAGGCCCGAAGGCAGGCATCCCTTAACTTGAACATCGAGGCAGAAGAGGCTTTTTTGAAGGTATTGCCAGCCCGAAAAGTGATCCTGCTACCTGAGGTGGAGAAGAAATTTCGTAAACTGTTGTGGGAGCGAACCCGAAACTTCCGACAACGACGGATGAATTGAACCCTACCGACACTAGTTCAAAAAATAATGGCGACCCCGGCAACTTTTTACGCCGCAATTCGTATTTTACGGAACCGAGCAGCAGCCAATGGCGCAAGACGCTACGCTGAAGCCGAGCTTCTCATATGAGTAAAAAAAGAAATGATCAGCGTGACCTCGCGCTCAAAGCCCTGGTAGCCCGTTATGAGGCTGCTACTTCCGGCCAGGAAAATCTTTTTCTTTCCCAGGAAGAATTTGATGAACTGCTGTCGCACTATTACAGTAGCTTCGATTATGACCGGACGCTTCAAGTCGCTGACCTAGCGATCGAGCAACATAATTTCTCTCCCGAATTTTATAAGTGGAAGGCCCTGATCCACAAGATCAACCTGGAGGAAGACGAAGCCTTTGGTGCACTGGAAAAATTATCCATTTATGCACCGAATGACGAAGAAGCACTGATGCTGCGGCTTGAGGTGCTGACACACTTCGAGCGTCGGGAGCTGGCCCGTGAAGTACTGGTGCAACTGCAGCAACGGGTGACTGGAAACGAGAAACAAAGCCTGCTCGCCTTTTTTGATGGCTTGTTGTTATTACAGGAGTTTCGTTACGACGAAAGCTTTCAGGCACTCTGCGAGGCAGTACGTCTGGACCCTCATCAGGAACCAGCCCTGGAAGAACTCCTCAACGCTAATGAATTACTCGGGCAGCGGAAGCACCTGCGCAAACTCTTCGATGAGTTGCTGGCCCATGATCCCTTTAACCACCTGCTGTGGTACTATTCCGGCCTTTGGTATGACGATGATGGAAAGGAGGACGCAGCGCTGGAAGCCTTCGCTAATGCCCGGTCTTTAAATGCTGCTAACCCTGCTTACGACCTGGAGTACGCCGATAAGCTGTTTGACCTCGATCGCTACGAAGAAGCGCTCAAGGCTTATGTGGCCTACTTTGAGTCAGACGATGCGGAAGAAAGCTACGAAACCTACATGCGGGTTGGGCGCTCTTACCAATTACTGGGGCATATTGACCACGCGAAGACGGCCTTCTTCAGAGCCGTTGAACTCAATGGCGACGCCTATGACATCTTTCAGCACCTGGGAGAATGCTTTGTCGCCGAAGAAAAGTGGGGCATCGCTGCCTACAACTATGGGAGGGCCGTTGAGCGTGAGGGGCATACACCAGACTGCTGGTTGGGCCTCGCCCTGTGCCACGCAGCCACCAACGAGGCGGAGGAGGCCGAATTCGCTTTCCGTAAAGCGATCCAAATGGATGATCGATTCAGCGACGCCACGGTTGCTTTGGCGGTGTTCCTCGTTGATCAGGGTAGGGAAGTAGAAGCCTTTACGCTGATGACTGATACCCTGGAGCGTTATGAGGATACCAGCCTGGCCTATGGCTCTGTTGCGATTAACCTGATGGCAAACCGCCGAAAGGCCGCTATGCACGAGCTGAACAATGCACTGAGTGAGTATTACGACGGGCACCAGATCTTACTGGATTTTTTCCCGGATCTACGTCAGGACCGGGAGATCAATGCGATCTTCGAATTGTATAAGCCACGGGAATTGTAGACAGAACACTGGTAGGAGTAGTGCTTGTTCTGCCCCAACACAACCATACTTTTGTAAGTCAGCGTCTTGCTGGCCAGCAAACGGTTAATACTGTGCCAACAGTAAATAGACTGCTGCGCCTAAGGCGACCGCGACGTTCATGGAGGTATTTAGCCCGTGCATGGGCAAGTGGACGCTGTCGGCGCAAAGCGCCAATATTTCCGGGGCAACGCCATGGTCCTCTGCTCCTGCTATCAGGATGAGCTCCCGTTGACTGGTGCTGACGGCATCGGGTAGCTGGAATTCCAACAACGAAGTACTTTCATCCGTAATTTCGAGGGCAAGGACGTAGGCTCCGGCAGCAATCCGACTTTGTAGGTAGGTGCTAACGTCCTCAGCAAAAACGTGCGGAACATTCCGGACGGTAGAGCGTGCTGTTTTATCGATCTTAGCATGAGGCGGTCTGGGCGTCGACCCCGTAAGTACCAACCCCGCAAGGCCCGCAGCTTCGGCCAGGCGGAAGGCTGAGCCAACGTTGCGTGGGTCCCGCCAGTCAGGGCAAAGAAGCCAGATCGGATGTTGCTTGCCAGCTGTTTTTACCTCGTGATGTGCTAATTGTCGCACGTTAGGGCCTGTTTTCCTAACAAGCTCTTTTACCCGGAATCAGAATTCCAGGCGAGCTATTAGTTGATGAAGGAGACGAGTTCAATTTCGAAAATCAACTCTGAATTCGGACAAATCTCTCCCGTGCCGCTGGGGCCATAAGCTAATGCGGAAGGAAGAAACAAGGTGATTTTACCTCCTGCTCCAACTAATGGAATACCTAATTGCCAACCCCCGATCAGGCGATTGAGAAGAAATTTACGTGCTTCGCCGGTCGTTTGGTCGAAAATCTCGTCGTTGGTCTGCCGACCTTCGTAACGAACAACTACTTCTGCGGTGGGTAAGGGCTTGGCAGCGCCTCCGGGCTCATTGATGATGTACCGCATTCCGGCTTCGCCCTCTAGTGGGGAGAGGTTGTTGTCGGCAATGTATTGATCCATGCTGATCAAGCCTTTTTCTTCGGCACAGGTTTCGTTGTTGCAGCCAAAGGCGAGGAAAACAGTTGCAAAGAACAGGGTAACGTAAAGTTTCATTATCAGTTGGTTTGTAAAGGAACGTAAAAGTAAGCCCCTCCGCTGTCTGAATACTTGCTAAGCAGGGGAAATAATATGGTTTTAAGACAATTTTGGTAAGCTGGCTGCTAATGAGGTTGTTTGTAATGGTATCAATTGTCGCGTTTAGTCAAGGAGGTGGGCAGATGAACCAAATAGACAAAAGGAGGTTGTACTCGAAAGCTGCCAGCTTAATGGCTAAAATGAGTGCATAAAATTAGTAAGTGTCCGTCAGGTATTCTGGCGGACATTTTTTGTTTGCCCAAACCGATTCGTGAGGGGCACCTCCTATTTGCGGCCGAAATCCGCTGGAATCTCCCCCCAGGCTTTGGTGTCCCACTTATAGATCGGGTTGGTGACCTTGTTGGCCTTGAGCCAGGCTTCGGCCCGATCAATGTATTCGTACAGGCCCTCCGTTTTGGGTCCGCGGGCGAGCGTGGTTTTGCATTTGGCTTTTTTTACCCAACCGATGGCAATTTGAGAGTCGCTGTAAATTGGCAGGTCGGCCATGTCTTGTGCTGCCAGGAAGGCAAGGGCATGAACCAGGGCCAGGAATTCACCGATGTTGTTCGTCCCCAATTTGAAAGCACGGTGAAAGAGTTGTTTTTTCCCTGAGGTCGTCACTCCCTGGTATTCCATCTTCCCGGGGTTGCCCGAGCAAGCGGCATCAACACTGATGCTCTGGCTAAGGATCGTGGGGGTAGAGGGAGCGTTTCCGCGTCGGGAAGTTTTTGGGCGCGACCGCAGGTGCGAAGTACGGTTTACGGCACTGCTCGCCGCCTTGATGTAGTTGCTGAAACTATTGGCATAGGCAGCTTCCGCCTGTGCCCTGGTAGGGAAAGATTTATACTTAGCCCCTTTGTAGCCGTCGATTTGGCGCTTGGCCTTATTCCAGTCGGTATACACCCCCGGCTCGTGGCCCAGCCAAATAACGTAGAACTTTTGCTTTTTCGCCATGGTGCGAAGATAGGGGGACAGGTTGCAAGTTGCAGGTTGCAAGGAGGAAGAGTTGCAAGTCAGAAGACAATGATCGTAGGCATCAAGGGTTTCCTCCATTGCTGCTTAGGAAACTCTCCTGGCATCCTGCGGCCGCGCCTGATGAACCTGCAACTTGCAACCTATCTTCGCCCACCAAAACATAAATCGTTCGCATCAATAGGATACCTTAAATATGTACATCGATACACATACCCACCTTTACAGTACCAAGTTCGCCAATGACCGGGCAGCAATGATGGAAAGGGTGACGGCTGCTGGCGTCACTTTATCCATATTACCGGCGGTAGACAGGAGCAGCCACGAAGCGATGTTGCAACTGGAGCAAGATTATCCGCAGAATACGCTGGCCATGATCGGGCTTCACCCGGTGAGCGTAAAGGAGGATTTTGAAGAAGAGCTCGCTGTCGTAGAGGCTTACCTGGCGCAACGGCGTTGGGTGGCGATTGGTGAAATCGGGATGGACCTCTATTGGGACAAGAGTTTCCAGCAACAACAAGAAGAAGCTTTCCGCAGGCAATGCGCCTGGGCCATCGCTTATAACCTGCCAATTTGCATTCATGCACGGCAGGCTATTGATGAACTGTTGGAGATCATCGATGACATTGATGATCCTAAATTACGGGGTGTTTTCCATTGCTTTACCGGAAACGTGAATCAGGCGACCCACGCCGTTGAACGAGGCTTTTATCTTGGGATCGGTGGGGTAGTCACGTTTAAAAATGGAGGCCTTGAACCGGTGCTTCGTGAACTGCCAAGGGAGCGGATTTTGCTCGAAACTGATGCGCCTTATCTCGCACCCGTCCCGAAGCGGGGAAAACGTAATGAGACCGCTTATCTCCCTTTTGTGGCAGAAAAGGTTGCGGAGCTCTGGGAAACTTCAACGGAGGTAGTGGCGCGACAAACGAACCAAAATGCGTGGCAACTCTTTGAACTTGACCGCTTTGTAAAGCCAGAATGCTCCTGGGCATCCACTGGCGTTGTAATAAACTGACCTTTATTGTTGACGATTACCAATATAAATTTTGTTTTGTTGATCGTTTTTGCAATTTTTGCGTCTATTCTGGTCGAAGCCGTTAACGAACGGTTATCTTAGCTGGCCAAAATATTCTTAAACGGAGGGGTGCTCGAGTGGCTGAAGAGGTGCGCTTGGAAAGCGTATAGGCGGGTAACTGTCTCGAGGGTTCGAATCCCTCTCTCTCCGCATTGAAAATTAGGAAATAGGGAGATGCCCCCGTAGTGTCTCGCAGTTGTTCGAACTTTGAACGCAGTGATCACGACCGTAGGGAGTCATCCCTCTCTCTCCGCATTGAAAAAAAAGTGCAAGATTTTTTCCTGATCGTTTCGCAATTGCTCAAATTCAGAGCGCAGTGATTACGACCGTGGAATGTTATTCTCCGCGCTGATTTTTCGCAGAGAAGGCTTATTAACTAAGCTTTCCTTACTTTACACGGTGCAAATCGCACAAATGACCGCAACGGCGGTTCAAGATTCAACTTACCGATGTGCCTACGGGCCAACTTCGGCTTATTCTCTTCACGCACAAACTATTCGTTAAACCCAAACTTGGCTATGCGACATCTTTCCAAAACGCTGGCGGCTCTTACGCTGGTAGCATTTTCCGCCGCGGATCTTGCGGCTCAGGAATCCTCTGGTTTTCAGGTCCTCAAGAAGCAATTCATCGATGGTGACTGGCGCTTCATGGCGATCGTACTGGTCTGTCTGATTCTCGGACTCGCCTTCTGTATCGAGCGTATCATTACGCTCAACCTTGCTTCCGTTAACACGGACAAATTACTCTCCCGCATCGGTGAGCGCCTCGAAGAAGGTGACATGGAAGGTGCTAAGGAAGTAGCCAAAGCAACACCTGGCCCCACTGCCAGTGTACTTTATGAAGGACTCCGGCACGCCAAAGAAGGCCCTGACGCCGTAGAAAAAGCGATCGTTTCTTACGGTAGCGTACAAATGGGCCTGCTCGAACGCGGCCTTGTTTGGATCTCCCTGTTCATTGCCATTGCACCCATGCTTGGGTTTATGGGAACGGTAGTAGGTATGATCCAGGCCTTCAACCGTATCGAAACGGTAGGTGACCTTTCTCCGGCAGTAGTAGCCGGTGGTATTAAGGTAGCCCTCCTTACCACGGTATTCGGTCTGGTAGTAGCCATTATCCTCCAGATTCTTTACAACTACATCGTCAACAAGATCGACGGTATCGTTAACCGTATGGAAGATGCTTCCATCGCACTGGTCGACGTAATGGCCACCAACAACAGCTTCAAGGCTTAAACCAGCCCTCATTTTTAAATCCAATCATAGCATGTACGCATTTTTAAATAAATACGGTCAGGCGCTGGCTTTCGGGATTGGAGTGCTGGTTGTAGCAATCTTTTTGATCAGCATTTTCTCCGGCGACCCCGCTGAGATGGAGTTGCTGAACTCTGAAAGCGCCGGACCCGAGAAGTACGACACCGGAGTCTTCGACTTTGGTATCGGCATCTCCCTGGTCCTAACCGCTCTGGCTTTTATCGTTGCCCTGATTTTTGGCATTGCCCAATTTGCCGGTGATCCAAAAGGCTCAATCAAAGGCCTCATCGGTCTGGCAGTACTTGGCATCATCGTTTTCCTTGGCTATTCCTCAGCTAATGGAGACATTGCTCAGGAAACGCCCGAAATTCAGAACGCCATCAACAAATTCATGGACTCTCAGGAGACCACTTTCTCCAGTGGTAATCTGAAATTCATTAGTGGCGCCATTCTGGCTGCTCTGGTCATGATCGGCCTGTCGATTGCTACCCTCGTGGTATTCGGCATCCGTGGCCTCTTTAAGTAACTCGTTAAATCCTCTACTGACCATGGCTAAGACCAATTCAAGAGACCGGATGAGTAATGAGATCAATGCAGGATCTATGGCAGACATTGCCTTCCTGCTCCTCATTTTCTTCCTCGTCACTACAACGATCGCCGAAGACAAGGGTATCCTCGTAAAGTTGCCGCCCTGGTCTGACGAAGAACCTGACATCACTAAGTTGAAGGAGCGTAACGTGTACTCCGTACTCGTTAATGCGCAAAATCAACTGTTGGTTCGGGAAGAGCCTATGCGCCTCGCAAACCTGCGGGAAAACGCGAAGGAATTCATCTCTAATCCTCGTCGGATGGAGAACATGTCTGAGTCTCCGAAGAACGCCATCATCTCGTTGAAAAACGACCGTGGTACGAACTACGAAACGTATCTCGCCGTCTACAACGAACTTAAGGGTGCCTATGACGAACTGTGGGACGACCTCGCACAGAAACGTTACGGGGAGCCTTACTCCGAAGATATGCCCTACGCACAGCGCAAGGCCATAAAAACGGAAATTCCGATGGTACTCTCCGAAGCGGAGCCTACCAACTTTGGTGAAGAGAAATAAGTAATCCGGACCGGTTTGCTCCGGCAAGCCGGTCCGATTTTTTATTCCCTCATACCCACCAGCCACGTCCTGCGTGGCATCTTACGACCAAATAAGTCGTTCACCCCACCAACTCTTAAGCATCTACCATGGCTAAGTTCCAGAAAAAACGCGGTAAGTCTAAGCCGGCCATCTCAACGGCCTCTCTTCCCGACATCATCTTTATGTTGCTCTTCTTCTTTATGATGGTAACCGTACTGCGGGACTCCGATCTGAAGCTGAAGGTTAATACGCCCGAAGCCACCCAGCTCACTAAGTTGGAAGAAAAGTCGCTGGTAAACTACATTTATGTAGGTAGCCCGACTAAACAGTACGCAGAGATTTACGGAACCTCTCCCCGCATTCAGCTGGGCGATAAGATCTCGACCGTAGAAGATATTCCCCTGTTCCTGGAACAGCACAACGTAAAACTCCCCGAAGCCAAGCGCAGCCGGATCACTTCTTCTCTCCGGGTCGATGGTGAGGTTACGATGGGTATCGTGCAGGACGTAAAGACTAAACTCCGGAAGAGTAATCAGTTGAAGATCAACTACTCTGCCGGTAAGCGTGCCGGAGAGTTGAACTAAATCATGCTCACCTTACGGCATAAAAGCCGCTTCTTTCCGCAAGGAAGAAGCGGCTTTCTTGTGTCCGGTGTCCGGCAATATGATGACCCGGCAAAGTGTTAAAACTAGTCTTTGGGATAATAGTAAAGTGAATAGTGACTTTATGCTACCGTGGGCATCCGAAATACTTTCCTTTTACAGCTACTTTGTCTGTTTTCTTCTTTCCTTTCCGCCCAGGAAATGGTCGTAGGAGGTGGTTTTGCATTCGGCTCAGGGTGGGAAATTGAACGGCTACCGCTTAATGCTCCTGCCTCCGATAATACGGGAGTAGCTGGAGATAATGGCTACGAATTATACGGTTTTATCGGGTATCGTATTGATCGGTTTACGGTAGGCATTCGCCCTTCTCTATTGTCCCAACAAACGGCGGCCTATCGCCTCGTAGGGGATGACGGAGCCATGAGTTTCCGAGAGCAAGTCTATCCAATAGCGATGCTCTTGCCTCTGAGGGTGGAGGTTACCTTCGGGGAACAACGGTTCCGGCCCTTACTGGGCTTAGGAGGTGGGTTTCTCCTCGATTTAACTGGTAAGGAGCGTGAACTGGGCCCGCAGCCCGTAGGGGTATTGCCCTTTTTGGAAGTAGGGGTCGGTGTTGATATTCGTTTGCGAAAATGGCATTTACGCCCAGAAGTCAACATCCGGAATGGGACGGGGGAAATGTTCAATACCGGTACTAGCGCACAGAACCAGGCATTTGGTGGACAGCGTTGGGGGTATGCGAGTTTCGGGGTGGTAATAAGTAATTAAGGACTGGCTTAAACAATTACTCGCTGAAAAATAATCACGACCTTAGCTGCGTGAATAACCACCAGGGCATCATCATTTTCTACCTCTCCGATAAAGGTTATGGGTACCTTCGTCTGATCGGGACTAAGGAAGAATTTCATTTTCGTACTAAGAACATGCTGGTAGGTGACCTTACTAAAGGAGACTTGGTGCGTTTTAAGCTTAAAGAAGGCAAGCAAGGGTATTATGCGGACGAGATCACCCGGCATACGCTGGCTTAAGGCCAGATCTATACAATGTCACCTCCCCTTGCTACAATCCGGCTTGCTTAAGAATATCTGCAGGATTATCTTCTGGTAGTGATGGTCGTTACGGAGGATGGTATTTGTGTACTTCCTCCGCAAGATTATTCTCACTGGGGCTTTTGAGTTATCTGACTTTTTAAAAGCAATAAGCCGGGGCTATACCTAAGCCGGAGTGGTTTAGCTTCGCTGCTCCTTCGGGGTGGGACAATTAGCGCGCAGTTAGCGTGGTTCCTGACAAGGCAAAACCTCGAAGAAGCCGCAAAGCGAAACGTAGGCGACGCCTTAGTGTCGGCGAGGCTTTTTAACGAAGTCAGGGGCCACGATAACAAGTGATAAAGTCCCAAACCACTTTGACTTAGGTATATACGTGCTATAAGTTACTTATTGGTGCAAAGTGTAAATTTATACACAAAAAGTTCCTCAACCTTCCTACCTTTGGTCCGTTGCAAAAACAGCCCCGGTGGAAGGTCCGCCGGCTGGCGAAAAAAAGACTATGCCCCGCGCCAAAAAGACTGCTCCTTCAACTTCCTCTGCACCTGCGGCCGCGCCCAAAAAGCGAAAAGCTAAAAAGCCGGAAATTCCGCACGCCGAACGGTTTCTGACCGTGGTTGGAGCCAAGGAGAATAACCTTAAGGACATTTCTGTAGAACTGCCTCGGAACGAACTTGTCGTGATTACGGGCCTGAGTGGCAGTGGGAAATCGAGCCTGGCTTTTGACACCATCTACGCCGAAGGCCAGCGACGGTACATGGAAACTTTCAGCAGCTATGCCCGTCAGTTTATGGGCACCATGGAACGGCCGGATGTGGAACAGATCACCGGCCTTAGCCCCGTTATCTCCATCGAACAAAAAACGACCAACCGGAGTCCGCGCTCCACGGTTGGCACAGTAACGGAAATCTATGATTTCCTACGCCTGCTTTTTGCCCGTGCCGGCACAGCCTATAGCTACGTAAGTGGGAAACCGATGCTCCGATTCACCGAGGAGCAAATGAAGGAGCAGATTGCCGAACGGTACGCTGGTAAAAAGATCATCGTGCTGGCGCCCATGGTACGCGGCCGGAAGGGCCATTACCGAGAACTTTTTGAACAGGTTCGCAAGCAAGGTTACACCAAGGTGCGGACCGACGGTGAAATTGTGGATCTGAAAGAAGGGATGCAACTTAGCCGCTACAAAGTCCATGACATTGAACTGGTCATCGACCGACTGAAGATGCAGCCCGATCGGATGGACCGACTGAGCCAAAGCCTGCAAACTGCCCTGAAAATGGGCGATGGGCTAGTGTTTATCCAGGATGCAGATTCGGGAGAGACCTCGCCCTATTCCAAGAACCTGATGGACGCAGAAAACGGCCTCTCCTACGAGGAGCCGAGCCCTAATACCTTCAGCTTCAATTCGCCCTACGGCTATTGCAAGAATTGTAAGGGGCTTGGTCAGGTCAACAGCCCGGACATCGATAAAATCATCCCCGATCGGAGTAAAAGCATCAATAAGGGAGGCCTGTTGCCGCTGGGCGAAGACCGGGACAACAGCACCTTCAAACAGGTAAAGGAAATCGCTAAGGCTTATAAGTTTAAGCTGTCGGACCCCATCAGTAAGCTCCCGGAAGCCGGACTGAACGTGTTGCTCCATGGAGAAGAAAAAAAGCCTGGTCGGCAAAAGAAAAGTAAATACGACCGTATTGCCCACGAAAAAGTATGGGATGTACGAAAGAACGGTTTGATCAATATGATCAGACGCTGGTATGAAGAGACGACTAGTGAACGTATCCGTGTTTGGGCGGAGGACTTTATGACCATCGATGCCTGCCCTGAATGCGAAGGCGCCCGGTTGCGCAAAGAAGCACGCCATTACAAAATTAAGGACCAGACCATCAGCGATCTGGCCAGAATGGATTTGGGAGAACTTGGCGAATGGATGGAAACGGCTGAGGAAGGCATGGATGAACGTACCACCCTTATTGCTACTGACATTCTGAAAGAAATTCGTTTCCGCCTCCGCTTCCTGTTGCACGTAGGGCTTGGTTACCTGAGCCTGGACCGGCCCGGCCGGTCGCTCTCCGGCGGAGAAGCCCAGCGGATACGCCTGGCAACGCAGATTGGTAGCCAGCTAACGGGTATTACCTATATTCTTGACGAGCCGAGTATTGGCCTGCACCAACGGGATAATATGCGGCTTATCCGGGCACTGCGTGACCTCACCGACATCGGTAACACCGTATTGGTAGTAGAGCACGATAAGGACATCATGATGGCCAGCGACTACTTGCTGGACCTTGGCCCCGGAGCAGGGGTTAAGGGAGGTGCCGTTGTTACTGCCGGCAAACCCAAAGAATTTCTACTCAAGAAGAATGCTGGCAGCATCACTAGTGATTATCTGGCTGGACGGAAAAAGATTGAAATTCCGGCCAACCGCCGAAAAGGAAATGGAGAATTCCTGGAGTTGAAGGGGGCTTCCGGAAATAACCTGAAGAACGTCAGTATCAAGATTCCGCTGGGCACCTTTACCTGCGTTACGGGGGTTAGTGGTTCTGGTAAGTCGACGTTGATTAATGAGACTTTGTACCCGATTCTCCGCCAGCACTTTTATAAAAGTGTGAAACGGCCGATGGCCTATAAAACGGTGAAAGGCCTCGATCATCTGGACAAGGTCATCGATATTGATCAGAGCCCGATTGGCCGTACGCCGAGGTCTAACCCGGCAACATATACTGGTGTCTTTACTGATATTCGGGCTTTATTTACGAACTTGCCCGAGGCAAAAATCCGTGGCTACAAACCAGGACGATTCAGTTTTAACGTCAAGGGAGGGCGCTGCGAAGAATGTAAGGGCAGCGGTAGCCGGACCATCGAGATGAACTTCCTGCCGGACGTAGAGGTGGAATGCGAAACCTGCCTCGGTAAGCGCTTCAACCGGGAGACTTTAGAGATTCTCTACAAAGGTAAGTCCATCAATGATGTATTAGATATGTCGGTGGCGGAAGCTAGCGAATTCTTTCAACCGATCCCGAAGATATACCGTCGGTTAAAGACGTTGAACGATGTAGGGCTGGGGTACATTACGTTGGGGCAACGTGCCACGACGCTGTCTGGAGGAGAAGCGCAGCGGGTTAAGCTCTCGGAAGAGCTTAGCAAGCGGGCGACGGGTAAGACCTGCTACATCCTGGATGAACCAACGACCGGCCTTCACTTCGAGGACATTCAATACTTATTACGTGTTTTGCAAGGATTGGTCGATAAAGGGAATACCGTTATCGTTATTGAACATACAATGGATGTGATCAAGGTGGCTGACTACATCATCGACATGGGCCCTGAGGGCGGTCGGGGCGGGGGTAGTGTGGTGGCTAAGGGGACACCGGAGAAAATCGCTAAGGTGGAGAACAGCCATACGGGGAAGTTTTTGGCGGAGGAGCTAAAGTAGAAAAGGAAAGCGTTTGAAATAAAAATATGTACTTTTAGTTTTTAAGTTGCGATACCTACTGTTCTATCACCGTCAGTTGCAATGCCTGGTGGCCATTGACCTGAAGGTGCGGAAATTTATCCCGGAGTACGCTGGTAAAATGAACTTCTATTTGGAAGTGCTTGACGATACGCTGAAGCTGCCCCATGAAAACCCTTCCATCGGGATGATTCTTTGCAAAGATAAAGACGACCTTATTGTTGAATATTCCTTGAAGTCGACAACCCGACCACTTGGGGTAGCGACGTACCAGCTCTTTGAGGAGCTACCAACAGAGGTGAAAAGTAGATTGCCAACACCTGAGCAGTTGAGAGAACAACTGTTGTTGGAAGAGGAATAAAAAGGCCTTTTTTCTCCTTTTTGCCTGAAAAACGCCTAAAAACTATCTATATTAGATAGCTTATGGTTTAGGCTTAAGTATCTGATTATTAGTTTTTTAAGTTTGTGTGGGTGTCTATAATTCTATATCTGCCCATTTCACCCTTGCAGCATCCCGTAAGATACCTGATTATTGTATTGTTCTTACAGCATAATAGCACAGTATGCATTGGCAGTTTGCCCGCCAATTTATCTGATGTTGTAGAAAGACTGATTGATAACTTTACAGTGAGTATGATTTTTCGCACACAGTGCGACTCGAAAAGTAGTGTTTTGAAAACAATGCCGCTTCCTTCTGGGAGCGGCATTTTTCATTCTTCCGGAGGCTTGGTAGAAGAAATATTCATCACGGCCTGGTCGAAAGCGTCCTTCTCTAATGTTGATTTTCCCCGGACTTTACTGCGGTAAGCATAAATGGTATTGACGGAATAGCCCAGAATTTTTGAGATCGTGTCATTATTCTTTATCCCCAACCGCATAAGGGCAAATATCCTGATCTCTGTGGAAAGTTCTTCCTGCTCATCGTCCTGCCAGATGTGATCTTTTGGGAACAAGGCCTGGAACTTTGGCACAAAGTTGGGGAATAAGGTGAGAAAGACCTGGTCAAAATCACGCAGTAATTGTTTGTTCTGTTGTTTGGCGTTAAAAGATTTGAGCTGGAATTTAGCCTCCTTAAAGTCAGCAGCGTAGATGGCCTTTGTTGCCTTATCAATTACCTTCTTAGCCGCAGTGATGAATTTTGTATTGGTTTGAAAGAAGTAGCCGATGTATTGCTCTTTGATGCGTTCTGATTCACGGAGGGCGGTATTGTTCTGTCGTAATTGTTGGTAGGCGTCAAGCAGGGCTTTGCGTCGTTCCTGAAGTTCCCGGTTTTGGTGGATAGTCCGCCTGATCAGCCAAATTGCCAACAGCAGTAATATAAAAAGTAAGGAACTGAATATAATGAACTGCTTACGCTGGCTTCGTAATAGTTGCTGACGCTCTTCTTCGATTAAAGGAAGAATCTCCAAGACTTCAATCTTTCGATGCTGCGCATCGAAAAAATTAGCATTCTCTAAACCGATTTTTATGTAGCGGGCCGAACGTTCGTAATCGCCTATTTCATAGGCGTAGCGAGCAACCCTAACCAAGGAGATGGCTTCCCTTGTAACGGTTCGTTCATCAGCTATGGCAGACTTGACAATGGCGATACGGGCGGAATCGTGCAGGCTCATCAGGCTATAATTGACACCGGCAGTACCGTGCTCTTTAGCCATTAGCCTTACCGTGGCATCGGGGTGTCTTCGCACCTTGTGGTATATGTCAATTCCGTCCTTTGGCTTCCGTTCTGCAATGGCCTTATAGCCATATAAAGACAACCGCTCTATCGTATCCGGGGCAACGAAGTAAATGGCTGAATCCAGGTAGGCCGCTGCTTGTTTACGACTACTTGTGATCAAGTCTGTGCTGGGATAGTTGTCAGAGAGGTCAATGTAACACCTGGCCAATGTTGCATAGAACTCAGATTTTAGGCGACCAGAAAAATTATTCAGATCAATCGTGTTCAGGCTGTCAATGGCTTCGTTGAATAAGCCGGCAGAGAGGAAGATGAAAGATTCTTTCAGTTGGGCGAGGTCTGTTTTTCGAGGATCTGATAATTGTTGAGCCATGGAGTCGAGGAGTGCGACCTCTTTGCTTGCCCGGGTAAAGGAGAAGGACTCCAGGGCAGCTACTTTTTTCAGCGTAATCTCGAATTTTTGTTCCAGGCTAGCCGCCTTTTCACGCTGTTGGTCCAATGCCAGAAGTTGGGCTTCCTTTTTGGCCAGGTAGGTGCTTCGTTGATTTAATTCTGCATCCAAAACGTTCAGCAACGAATCTAACTGAGCGGCCCCTGTTGCCGGAAGGCAATACAGCAGACAGCAGATCAGGACTTCGTACATCAACTTCATAAAACCGGTAATGACCGTTTACCGAGAACCCCGGTACCTTGCCACAATATCCGTTAAATAGCGCGGATAATGGAAATGCAATTCCTCCGGTTCACGTAATCAGACAAAAAGGTCTGCGAAAAAAAATGCTCAAACGCGGCTGATGAAGTAGAAGGGCTTACCACACACTCATTGCAAGGTGGTTGGAGTAATTACATGGCGCTAAGCGCCCGTGAACATTAATAAGCACTAGGGTAGCGCAATAAGTACTATGTATGCTGTGCTCTGAAACCACTGTGGCCGTTACCGGTAGCCTACAACTCTTTCAATGCAGCTTTAATCCGCAGATTGCGTTCCCGCTTTCTAACGATGATGGGCTCCGCGGCCCGCTCCGCGCAATCGGAGATTGGGCAGCGTTCACAAGTGGTGTTGACTTCCCGTTTGGAAATGGCCGGATCGGCGTGCCAGGCAATAATCTTCCGAAGTTCATCATTGATCAGAAAGCCTAGTGTAAGACTGACGTTGCGTCCTCTTTTAGGATAATCTGTCCGCGCCATGGTAAGACATAGGTATTCGTCTTCAGTACCGTAGTAGTGGCTTCGTTGTACGTCAATACTTATGGCTTCGCCAGGTTGGCTGTTGGGCATCTCCTTAAGCAGGCTTAAACTTACCCACCTGCGACAGTAATGTTCAAATAGGCCATTCTCATGCGGGTGGTGCCGCCGGTGGAGATGGAGTTCTTTGTCAATCGTGAAATCATCCGTTTTGGGGTCGTGTAGGAAGCGTAGGAAAAACATTTCCCGAAGGCCAAAAAACTGTGGGAGCACGTTGGTTAACCGGTGATAAAACATCTCCGGAGTAGCATTAAATCGATGCATCAGCCCCAGAAAGGCTTTAGCATCCCAGGCTGGTAGCGCAAAGAACGCCTTCACCTGTTCCGTAAACGGTTGGAGTGGAATGTGCAGTGCTACGCTGAAGTAAGTGGCTTTGCTGTGGTTCAGGACCTCTTCGAAAACCCGGCTGCGGAGCAGGCTGCTCGTGTTGGCCCGCTCAGTAAGCCGTAAATGGTTAAAAGCAAGTTCCTTGCCGAATTGAAAACCGCGTTGCGCCGGGGTCAGGTTCCCATTCAGCAACAGTCGGTTATCTTCTGGCTGGTAGACGGAGCGGAGCATTTGTAGATCAGGGTGAGCATCTAGGCCATTGGGGACAATGGTGTAACCATATTGCGCCTCCAGAAGCGTTGCTAACAAGCGGGGGGGTAACGGCCTGATACTAGGAAGCTGGTGCTGGCTGGTGAAGGCATCGACAGCCTTTTCCAGGTTAGGGAAATAATTGTCGTTAAGCTCCAGGTAAGAGCGCAGCGCGGCGAAGTAGAAATTCTCCTCCCGCAACGCGTAAGAGCGAGATAATTCCAGTAAGGTACTTATGAAGGCCCCGACCCGCATTGGCGCCTGGGCAACAATCTCGGCCACCTTACTGAGCTCAATTCCGAAAAGCTCTAAGGGTAATTCGTTGAGGAAATTAGACTGGAGTAGTTGGGTGACGGGGGCCAGGTGGCGGCCTAATTCACCATTGGTGAGTTCTTTGGCAGTAGTACCCAAAGCTTTAGCTAACTTGCTAACTTTGTCCTGCTTTGGGAACTTCTTCCCTTTCTCAATCTCATTGATGTAGGATAAGGACATTCCCGATCGCTTCGACAACTCCGAAAATGATAGTCCCTGTTCCTGACGGAGCTGCTTGACTTTTAGCCCGAAGATGATCTTTTCGTTAGCGGTTTTCGCGTGCATAGGGCGGCAAAATAGCGAATTTTCGCAGAATGGAGGAGGGGGAAGTTTCTAGGGCGTGAACAACAAATTGCCTAAGGGTCAATAGTTCGCCCGATGATCTAGTGGGTCAGCCAGTAAATATCATTGCCTGAAACTTGACCTTTAGCCAGCGCACATAACCTCTATACGATATTTACGGGCTATCCCACTAGGCTTATAGACTTACGGCCATGGCGCGAAGCTGGCTCTTGTAATTTTGTTGATAACTTTTTAAAAAGTTGGACTAGTAGATTTATTGCAAACATAACTAACTGATAATCAGTTACTCCAATTTTTTAAAAAGATGGATAATCGCGTGAGTAAACATCAAAACTAAATTTTCATAATAAGTAAAACGAGTCCCTTTCAGTTTGTCAATGACACAACCAAGGTAGCCTGTTTCTTCGCTCTAATCGGGAAAAGTTTAAGTGTTTCAGCCGGTGTTGATTCGTTGCCTGAGCCTGTCACCCCTTGCTCTTCAAAACCCCTCCTCTGCACCTGCGTTCGCGCCCAAAATCTTAGTATACTAGTGCTCTCTCAACATTCACCTGGCAAAGCACTAGTACCTAACTGTCTTAGTGGTTACCCATCCTGCTCTGCTCCAAATCTACTCCGCCAAATGCCGATAAAGCAAGGCATGAATTCTTGGTCGGATACCCAGGGTATAAATTGCCCGGCGGTTGCGACTGGGGTGTACACGATTACTTAAAAACACGAACAGTAGTTCTTTTTCCGGATCGGCCCACACCATGGTGCCAGTATAGCCGCTGTGCCCGAAACTGGAAGAAGAGGCGGCCGCTGCTACTGAACTTGCGTCGGGGTCATACGCCACCAAAGGTTTGTCGAAACCAAGTCCCCGACGGTTTCCCTCGGCCTCATAATGCCTGCGGGTAAACTCCTCAACGGTCGACGATTTGAAATAACGCCGACCATCATAAACTCCTCCTTCAAGTAGCATTTGATACAGTTTTGCCAGGTCGGATGCATTGGAGAAAAGCCCCGCATTACCGCTGACGCCGTTCATCAGCGCCGCCCCCTCGTCGTGCACTACGCCGTGTAATGTGTCCATACGGAAGAAAGTGTCGACCTCCGTCGGGACAATTTTATTAAGCGGTATGCCCCGGTCTAAAGGCCGGTACCCCAGGGTGGTAGCTCCCAGTGGATCGTAGAAGTTTTGGCGGAGATAGGTGTGGTAATCTACCCGGGTGCCGTCCTCCACCCGTTGTGGTAAGAGATAGAAAAGGAGGCCGGAATAAGCGTAGTTTCCCGCTGGCTTTACGGGAGATTTTCGGATGGCCCGGTAGATGTTTTTCTCCCTGAAGCCCTGGTGCATCCATAAATCATCCATGACCCGGATGGGATAATTTCGGCTGCTGTCACGGCGTAGTGTCCGATTACGAAATCTATAGTCGTTGGTACGTTGGGTGTCCCAGTTTTTCTTCCAGGGGTAGCGGCCGTTACCCTTCAAGGTGCCCTGCCAGTATGGTACCCAGGGTAGGATGCCTGCGCGGTGACTGAGGGCAGATCGGAGCGGAATGCCGGCCTTATCGGTACCTGCGAAAACGGGGAATTCTGTTCCCAGCGGAGCGTCAAGATTGAGCCGCCCGCGGTCGTAAAGTTGCATGAGGTACAGCAGGCCCGAGCTGGTTTTGGTAATAGAGGCGAGATCGTAAATGTCGTCTCTTTGCGTCGGGCGTTGTTTCGCGTAGGTATGATGCCCGGCGGTGACGTGGGCCAGTATCTCCCCCTTGTGTAAAGCCAATACCTGAGCACCAGGGAAGGCACCGGCCGCAATACCTTCCTCGAGGATGAGGCGTATGGAATCGGCCAGTGAAGATTGGGCGCAGACAGAAAGGGAGAAAAGGAGAAGGGGAGTCAAGAAGAGTTTGCTCATAGTGCTAAAAATACGGCCTTGTCTGTGGGAGTTTTATAATTTCTGTGCCTTTCGTATTCCGAGTTGGCAAAGTATTACTACGTGACCTATAGCGCATAAAACACCCCCACGTGCCCACCAATTCCGGCCCGACGACTCGTAGAGGCAATCGTTGTCCCTGTCTTGATCAAATCACTGAAGCCGATTAGGTACCGACCGTCGGCCTGGATGGTGATTGGGCCAAGCTCGAGGTTAAAGCCTACGCCAATTTGTAGACCGTAATTGACCCTGAAGGGGAGTTCAAAGTCGTAGTACAATTGCGTGTTGGTTACCGGTGGAACGTATTCTGAGGGAATACTTTCCTCATCCTGTAGCGGGAATGATAAATACGGTCCGCCCTGAATCATGGGCTGAAAAGCACCTTTGCCGATGCTCAACTGGGATAAAATCAAAATTTCGGCGTAAGTGATTTTTCGCTCGTAGAGGGAGGAGAACAAAGTGTCCAGGTTCTCTTGCCAGCCAGCGCTACTTATGCCTAACTCAGCTTGGAAGCCGACCAGGTTGTTGTCAAAGTATCGAAGTCCGACGCCAAAACTCGTCCCTTGAATGGCTTCGACATTGGCCGATGGCGTAAAGTCTACCTCATGTTGCATAACGCCGCCACCGACACCAATCTGTAAGCGATTGATCACTGGAATGGAATCGGGCGGTTGTCCGCAAAGGGATAGTGAAAGGAAGAAAGTTAGGAATAAGCACAAATGATTCATCGTAGGGGAAAGGTTTCTTATGACAAAAGTGCAGCTTTTCGCGTTATCTAATTGTCAACCCAACATTCTATGCGCCTTTTTCTTTTCTCTTGCCTGTTTTGCCTCTCCTGCGCAACCACCCGGTCGCAAGCGGAAGAGCAGGTAGCTGATTACTTTATTGATCCAGTGGGAAAGACCTACCTTTTACTGACGGATGATGAATTGGTGACCGATAATCCGCTGGGACAAAACCGCTTCTCCTTCTACGACAGCAGTTTGGGCGGCCCTGACGTGGTTGACGTGACCAATCCCTTCGCCATCCTCCTCTTCTATGCCGATTACGGCACCGTCGTGGTGCTGGACCGTACCCTGAGCGAAGTAAGCCGACTGGATCTTTTTGGGCTGTCTGATTTACAGCAGCCCATGACGGTAGCCAGGGCCACCGACCAGGGGATCTGGGTATTTGATTCGTGGGACTATCGGCTCAAACTCATCGACAATACGGGCAGAGAAAGATTAAAGAGTAATGACTTGCGACTAGAGATCAAAACAGCCGCGGAGCCTTCGGCTATCTACGTTGACCAGGGTGCGGTACTGCTGCATTATGCAGAGGATGATCGCCTGGCGGTGTTCACCAACTACGGCCGGTTTCAGCGATGGGTGGAGCTGCCGCCGGCAAAAACTTATGGCTGGCACGCTCCTTACCTGAGTGGGAATACGGACGGGAATTATTGGATATGGGCCAGGGGAGAGCAGGAGGCGCGGCCGCAGGTGCAGGGAACGTTGAAGGGCAAACTGCTGGGGGTGAAAGAAGGGGTGTACTACTGGGATTTAGTGAAAGGACTAAGTCTGAAGGTAGTAAAATGATGGGTTTATGCGGCTACCATCTCTTAGTCGGCCAGCCAACATAAGACCCTAACCAAATTTTCTTTTCTCTTCGGAGCGCCTATGTTTAGGAACGTCGGTTGAAACAGAAGCCGCATCGGGTGGATGCTCCTGAGAAACGTAACGATCTGATTACCTAAGACAAAGGCTATGAAAAGACCCCTACTTCTTGTTTTCTTTTCCTTCCAGTTGGCCATTTGCGTTGCCCAGATATCTTCGTCTTCCATTCTTTTAAGTGCAACCGTTTTGGCCGCAGAGGAAGGACAGCCACTGCCCTACGCCAACATCTATAATAAACGGCTGCAAACCGGTACCGCCACAAACCTGAATGGCTATTTCGAATTGCCAAATAACCGAATAGGAGACACCGTTGAAGTCTCCTACCTTGGGTACATCAGCCGTCAAATCGTAATCGCTCCGCAGATGCCTGAAACCATCGGCCTCAACCGTAGTAATGATTTACTGGGAGAAGTGGTCGTAACCGCCCAAGACGACTACCTCTATGATTTAGTCGGCGAAGCCCGCAAGAATAATAAGACGATACCCAAAACTTCGAAGACCTACTTTTATCTGGAAACCTTCCTGTTGGAGGAACCCGTCGAAATAATTGAAGCCTATTACAATGGGACTTATCTTGATTATGGCATTGAGGACCTGAAATACAAAAAAGGAAGGATTGGCTTAAGGCCCGTTAACCGGAGGTACTTCAGTTCCACAGAATCTTCGCTGCTATTTTCAAAGCATGATGTATTCTCCAAAAGCTATTTGTTTCCGGACAACCCCTTGTGCCTCAGGAAAGGGGCACTGAAAAGGAGGTATGACCTTCAACTCAGGAACCGGTTCAACGACAGTGGATCGAAAATTTACGTCGTTGACTTTCAACCCAGGCGAGTGGAAGACCTGTTTAGCGGGACGCTTTGGATCGACCAAAGTGAAAAACGCATAATCAAGATCAGTCTGAAAATCAGTGATTCTAAGAAGCACCCCTTTACGCCCATTGGCTACAATACCATTCAGGATGTGGATATGGAGATCACCAGGTCCTATACGGAGATTGACCAGCAGCTGTACCTGAGTACGATTGACTTCAACTACAGCGTGGCCTACGTCGATACCTTGGGGACAAAGCAGGAAGCAAAGACCAGCGCCTACTCAAAAGCCTATGACTACAACCAGACATTTAACCTGCCCTACTTCAAATTTACAAAGGCATTTCACAAGGACTATCGTAACATTACGGTCTCCGATTATGACGCTCTCTTCTGGAATAAGACTACGGAGTTCAGATTCTATGATCGCCTCGAGGAAACTGAACAATTTATTCAGGAGAACCGCCTGGAGAACAACGTTATCTATTCGGGAAGAGACACTAAGCAGCAGCAATTGCAGTGGCCCTACATTCGGTGGACGGAGGAACGCTTCAAAATGAGTGAGGCCCCGGTAAGCAAAATCGAACCGCCATTATACATCAGCCGCTACAGAACGAATTGGTACAACCTGGACGTAAAACTCTTTCTCGACGTCAATTTCCTAGGAGATTCTATGACTTTTCAGTTAATGGCAATCCTGGATCCAATCGATACTTATTATTATTTCTACCTGAAGAACAACGACCACGCTTTCATGAATATGTACTTTGATTTGATGGAAATTCAGCAGCGCCAGTTGAGAGCAGAATTGCTGCTGTTATCGCATCCGACGAAGGAAGAACTGGACCAGCTTTATGAAAAGCATGTGGCCGAGTACGACAAAAAGGCAAGGACATTCGTGTCAGAAACCAAACGGGGAGCGAATCTAAACAATATGGAGAAGTGGAACGACTACATCTATAACCACTTGCAGGTGGATAACCTGAAACTTTTTAGTTTGGAAGAGGTAGAGGTGAGGAAGGAGAAATAAGGCGGTTGACCTTATTTTAGGTTCTCCCATGTGGCCAAATAACGGATGCTTGAGGATGGGATAGAGGAAAGTAACACCTCTTCAAGTGGGAGAATGCCAAGAAAAGTTCATTTGCAAACATTTTGTTTGTTTATTTGAAAAAATGCACTACATTTGTAAAAAGAGAGTAGTAAGGATATCACTCTCGCACACTCAAAAAACAGCCTTTAGTATAGATTCAGTAAATCGGGAACCAGCATAGGCGTTCCCCCAAAGGTTGCAAAAAATGACTGCTGTAATTTCTCGTTCGCTGTCCTTCGCTGGGCGGCACTGGCTTCGTCTACTCATCATTGCCGCTGCGCTGGTGATGTTGTCTCGAAAACAGATCAATTTTAATATTCGATTGGGGGCTCCGCCCCCCAAAGCATCCCCCGCCGCGCTGCCAGGAGCCCCGGCTGTTCCCCTTCCTGCTGAGGTCTCCGACCGGCCGGTGTTAACCGAGGTTCCGCCAGTTGAACCCGTAGCTGCGGTGGAGGAGAAAGCTGGTTTCCTGGATCGCTTTAGTCTCTTCGGGGGTTCTTCGGAACCCAGTTATTACGATGTGCTTACCCGCCAGGAAGAACAGACCATCGCGGCCTTCATCCGTCGGTTCAGTAATGTGGCACAAACGGAGCAGGAGAAGTTCGGGGTGCCAGCCAGCATCACCCTGGCAAGTGCATTGTTGCATGGCCGTGCGGGGCTCAGCCCCGCTGCGCAAAAGCACCACAATTTTTTCAATCTGCCCTGTGGCAAAGACTGGCCAGGGGCCACCGGCCGGGAGGCCGGGCAATGCGTCCGCGCCTACGAAAATGCCTGGACCAGTTTCCGAGATCATAGCCTGTTCATCACTTCAGGAAATTTCAGTGCCATGCGTCAATTCTCCGAGACGGACTACCGCCGCTGGGCGGCGGGCCTAGAAGAACTTGGGTTCAATAAAACTGATGACCTGGCCAAGCAGCTGCTGCTGACGATTGATCGGTACCAGCTGTTTAGGTTTGATTGAGGTTGCAGGTTGCAAGTTGAAAGTTGCGGGTTTCAGGTTGCGCTCCGGCAACTTGTAACGTGTAACTTGCACCCTGAAACTTGCCCCCCCTGCAACCTGAGACTTTGATGAGACAACCGTTTTTCCCGCTGTACCTATGCCTGTTTTACCTTGCTTCTTGTACCGATTCCCCCGCACCTGCGTCTGCGCCAGAAAAAGCCGACGGCCCCTTGCCCAATATCCTGCTCATCGTTGCCGATGATTTGGGGTGGGCAGACCTGAATTGCTACGGCAACCCGCTGGTAAAAAGTCCGCATCTTGATGATTTAGCCAGAGACGGTGTACAGTTTATGCAAGCCTATGCCGCCGCTCCCAAAGGGCAGCCATCCCGTACCGCTTTGCAAACTGGTTTGCACCCTGTGCGCACTGGCCACAGCGAGCCCGGTACGAATGCTGAAACCTTGGGGGAACTGGCGAAATTGGCCGGACTCAAAACGGCTCACATTGGGAAATGGCAGCTGGGAGAAGGGGCTAAAGCCCCCGATCAGCAGGGATATGATCACGTTTTTGCAGTATCTGAGGAGCATCCCGACAGCTACTACCACCCCTATTTCATCAAGTCGCCAATGGCTGACTTGCTCGTTGAATCTCAGGAAGGCGATTACCTGACGGATAAGCTGACCGACCACGCCGTCGACGTCCTCGAAAAATGGCGTGATTCTACGTGGCTGATGTCGCTCAGTTATTACGCGCCACACGTGCCACTGGAAGGCCGTAAAGATCAGGTCCGCGCCTATCGCCAACTGGTGGATACGACTCATTGGCGGAAGTTTCCCACATTGGAATACGCCGCGATGATCTCCGTAATTGATGAAAATATTGGCCGCATCATCGCCGCGTTAAAGGCTACCGGACAACTGGATCGCACCCTGATCATCTTCACTTCGGATAACGGCGGGCTCCATTATCAGCCTGACGATCCGGCGTTGGCTAAGTACACCCCTCCTACGGATAATGGCATCCTGCGGGCCGGTAAGGGGACCCTTTACGAAGGGGGTATCCGGGTGCCGTTGATCGTCTATTATCCTACTTATGCTACCTCAACCTATGCCTCTCTGGCCCAGGTGATCAGTACGGATGTTTTTCCGTCAGTAGGCGAGGTCTTGCGGCAGGGAGATTACGCTAAAAGCCCGGACGGTCGTAGCTTTTTACCGCTCCTCACAGGGGAAGAACTGAAGCAACGGACTTTATTCTGGGAAAATCCCTACGGTGGCCCTGAAGGCCCAGCCAGCGCTGTTCGCCGTGGAGATTATAAGCTCTACATCAATACTGCAAATGACTCTGTCACCTACTTCAACGTTGGTGCGCTGCCGGACGAATCGCTGCGGATGGCCACACCCCCGGAGGGAGATTTAATGAATGCCTGGAAGAAGTGGGGAGAGGTAGTAGGTAGTCAGTAGTGCGGTAGCTACTACCCACTACTGACTACGAACTACTCATTCCACCATAAGCTTGTTCATTACTTCACCGAGTTCCTCTGCCGTAAAGTCTGTCTTAGCGTGAAGGAAAAAAGTACGGTGCTCACTTGGTTCGCTGACGATGGCTACGATTTCCCGAATGGCGTCCCCTTTCATGCTGACGGATAACTCCACTTGCTCACCAGACTGTGCACGGACCGTAGCCCAACGCTCATAATTATGTTCTGACTCCAGGGTGCGGAGGAGTCGGCGAATGTCCTTGCCGGTATCAAAGTCTTGATTGTCGAAGGTTAAGATACGGGTAGTGCCAAACTCCTGAGCAAGGGAAAAGACAATGCGCTCTTCTTCCTCGTCACTGGCCAACATACCAATTTCGCCAGCCAGACCGATGAGAAATCCGGGAATGGTTAAGGCAACGTTCTCCTCGCCCTTACGGTGCTCCCGAATGAATTCGCGAACGACTTTGTTCTGGGCAAAAAGAGACGGAGCGGCCAGGGTAACCAACAGTAGTAGAAGTAATAGCTTTTTCATGGTTGTTTTTATTTATGGGTATTTAGTTGGTAGTAAGTAGTGTGGTAGTGGGTAGTGCTGTCGCAAAGAGGTGCTCACTTCGTTTGTACCGCCTTACGAGCGGAGCGAGCCATCACTTGCGGTAGCAGCACTACTCACTACGAACTACCCACTAATACCGTCCTTCAATAGCACGTTGCAGGTCAGCAATTTTAGTGAGGTCGATTTTACCGACGAAGCTGAACATGGCAAAATTGTCGACAGCGCCGATGAGCATGAACAACTCACTGATGACAGCCTCTTCATCCTGGATGAAGGCCTCAACATTATCACCGTCTTTGGTCCTTATTTTGAAAAGCAATTCATACTTATCGGTGGGGATGCGGTCTTTGGCATCCTTCCAGTGCGCCATCACATTTTCATCGGTGTGAAGGATTCGGATGCCCTGGATGTCCTGAACAACCTTAAGGATGGCCTCCACCTCCTCTTCGTCCATGTCTTCCAGGTCGAGTTTGGCATCTTTGACGAGTTGAAAAATTTTGCCACTGATGTAGACGACGGTGAAATTTTGATCATCGACGTATTCACTGAAATAAGTAGAAATAGCATCCCGGGGGATTTTTTGCGCGGACGCAGGTGCCAGGTAAAGGCAAAAGAGCAGGGCAATCAGATATTTCATTGTTGAGTAATTTAAAGGTTGATGTTCAGGGCCCTCGCAAGATCAGAAGATGATAACATACTCCTGAGAAAACGCGTAGCGTTTTTAAAAGCCCTCCCCCGTGAGGAGGGTTGGGATGGGGTTTCTTGCGATAGCCCCGAGTTGATGGTAAATGTGGTAAAACATTGAGGATTTACTTCAACATCTTACGCACTTCCCCTAGTTCGCGGATCGTGATCTCAGGGCCACGATTGATTTCGGAACTGGCGGTTTTGAGGGCCCCCCGCAAGATACGGTAGGCTTCCTCGGGGTCGGTGACCTCGTACTTACTCCAATCGATGGGCTCGTTTGCCTCAGCGATGGGGCCGGAGGGCACGACGTCAGGTGGCATGTTAAACCACGTATGCAGGCAGAACAACATCGCTACGGCAGCTGCCGCTGTTGCCAGCGAGCGGCCGGACAACCGACGGCGTACTGCCGTGCGTTTTACTTTCGGCGCAACGATCTCGCCAGCCTGCTCCCAGTAGGAGAAAAGCGGCGGGTAGGGGGCCAAGTCCGGGTGGATGTCTCCGGCCCGGAAGTACTCCCTCAGTTGCTCCTCCTCCTCCAGGGTTGTTTCCCCAAGGAAGTAGCGGTCGAGTAGTGTTTTAGCTGTAGTATGCGTCATGATTCTACGATTCTTTGTTGAAGTAACAGGGTCCGAAGTTTGCCGCGGCCGCGGTGCAGGTAAGTCTTTACCTGCGACAAACTAAGGCCGGTAGCCTCGGCTATTTCCTTGTAGTCCATCCCTTCCACCTCGCGTAGGTGGAGCACCGACCGCTGATCGGGCGGAAGCTGCTGGAGGAGCCGGTGGATATGGCCGAGGGTGTCATTGCTGGCCGCAATCTGATAAGGTGTGTGTGCAACAAAATCCGGAGCGGCCGCTTCCGTTTCTCTGGCACACCGCACTTTAGCAGAACGAAGCCGGTCAATCGCTTGGTGCTTGGTCATCCGCATCAGCCAGGCTGGTGGGTTGTCAAGACCAACGATCTGATCACGCTTTTTCCAACTCTTTACCAGTACATCCTGTACCACATCTTCCGCCTCATCCGCATCGTTGACGACGCGCAGCGCCAGCCGGTAAAGGCGGTCACGGACGGAAGTTATTATACTGGAGTACTGATCCAAAATTGGGTGCGTTTGCCTAATACACGGCAGCTAAGAGTAGTTTGTTACAGGAAGGACTGGAAAAATTGTTGGGGGTTGCGGGGAGAGGGGATATAAGAGCTAGAAACTAGGGAGCTAGGAGCTAGTTCCCAAGAAGACTAGTTCCTAGCTCCCAAGAAGACTAGTTCCTAGTTCCTAGCTCCCAAGAAGACTAGCTCCTAGTTCCTAGCTCCCAAGAAGACTAGCTCCCTAGTTCCTAGCTCCCAAGAAGACTAGTTCCTAGTTCCTAGCTCCCAAGAAGACTAGTTCCTAGTTCCTAGCTCCCAAGAAGACTAGCTCCTAGTTCCTAGCTCCCAAGAAG
>JBGCFZ010000530.1:0-9407 GCA_045110355.1 Lewinella sp.
GGGAGAACACCGCCAAAAATGAAACGATCGTAATGGCTGTAAATAAGCTGTATTTCTCCTGTTTTGAACAGACCTCTCGCTAGGAACTCGTCACGGGTTTGATCAGTGGTAAACGTTTTAAAATGGTCAAAATGGACTCCATAGCGGGTGTGCATAACAAAGAATTTTGTATTGTGTCAAATGTACACAGAAAAAACTAAATAGCTTCTTTTGTGGACTAAAACTTTACCAAATTTTCAAACGATTACATTTGGCGTAAAGCACTGCCTAATTATATGCTCAATCCTGGCATTGTCCATGGAGCCAAGCTGCTTGTAGGGCCATTCTTTATCGGTAAAGCCGTAGGGGCTCAGGTAAGCGTAGGCATGATACACTGGTTTGGAAGTAGTCCGAGGATCTTACCATCAGCCCGCCAAATTCAATTCTTCATTTTTCTTACTTCACTACCAGCCATCAGGAAGGCGCCGGTGCCGAAGTTCTGCCAGCTTTCGGAGGAGGCGGGCTTAGGGTCGTAGCCGATGTTCTGAACCCAGGTTACTTTACCGTCGTCTTGCTGGATTTCCGTAAGGGCTTTCCAAGCTTTCTTTATCACCGGGCCGTATTCTCCCTTGTCCAGGATGCCGTTATTAATTCCCCAGGCAATGGCGAAGGTGTAAAAACCCGTTCCGCTCGTTTCGCCATGGTCCCAGGCTTCGGGTTCCAGCAGGCTCACGCGCCACATGCCGTCTTTGGGTTGGATTTCTTTGAGCTTAGCGGCCATTTCTTTATAGAGTTTGAGGTAGAACGGGCGATGCTCGAAGTTCTGGGGCAGTTCTTCCAGCATCATGGCAAGGCCACCGATTACCCACCCGTTGCCGCGACTCCAGAAGATTTTCTTGCCGTTTCCGCCTTTATGATCGTCGGCGGATCCCGTCCAAACGAAGCGGGTGTCACGAGCAAAGAGGTGTTCCTCCTGATCGTAGAGCAGGTCGTAAGTTTCCATGTAGTACTTGTGCATTTGCTGCAGGTAACGACGGTCGTTCTTCAGATTAGACCACTTTACAAGCACGGGCGGAGCCATAAAAAGGGCATCACACCACCACCAAAGAATTTCTTCCTTTTTGCTTTTATCTCCCTCCTTCCAATTGTGGTTTTTGTAGAGGTGGTCCTCAATCCACTTGGCGGTGGGTTCACGGTCGACCACGCCTGGCTTATACTCATCGAGGGTGAGGTAGGAGTAGGAAATCGCCACGTCATCAGCGTGGAAGAACCGCTCCCAGGTTTTCCATTCTGTGCGGTTCCCCATGTCTTCTATGGCCTGCAGGAAGACGGGGTTTTTGGTGGATTCATAGGAGCGGGCTACCCCGGTGTAGTAGGCCCCATTCGTCCAGTCGGTGGGGGCTTTGGCAAAAATTGGGTTGGCTTCCTGCCATTGCAAAGCCTTCACCATGGCGGTTTCGATCTTACCACTTCCGCTTTTAGGGGCGCTGGCGCAGGATGCGATGAAAAGAACTAGGAGCAAGGGAAGAATAAACTGATGGACTTTCATTAGTGCATGATTAGTTAGAGGTAATGAGAAGCTCCTCACCGAAAGGGCTTTGGAGGGGTAGTGGCTGCGTGGCCATTAACCCTCCTTCTGTTCTTTACTACTCCCCGTAAGTCTCTCGGCTAAACCCAAACCGAACCAAATCCACCAGCATCCCTCCGGGCTTCCGGAATTCATTACGCAAATCACCCTCCCGACTAAAGCCGACTCTGCGAACTAGCCGTTGAGAATCATAATTGTCAGACAAAGTCCGTAAGTAGATCTTTTCTAATGCTAACTGCTTGAATCCAAAGCGGACGACCCGTGCCAGCACCTCGGTCATTAGACCAACCTTTTGGTGGTCTCTATCGATGAAAAAACTGATTTCAGCACTGGGTACTTCCCAATTGATTTCAAACAAGTGGATGTAGCCGATCAGCTTGGTCGATTCGTTCGACCAGATGCCAAAAGAATAATCTTGTTGTAGCAACCAGGCGGCAATACGTTCTCGGAGGAAAGTCTCAGCCGTATCGTCGGTAGCAGATACCTCACTGACTAAGAGGGGAAAGTGGTCCTGAAGAATGTCTCGGTTTGCATAGATCAGTTTTTGGAACGCGGGCCCTTCATTTTCACGAAAACGACGAACCACACAACGGTTGGTGAGTAAGGCAGTGTCGACGTTGAAAAGCTGTGAACGCATGGCTTGGAGGACTGAAGGTGAAAATAGGCGGACAGTTTACCTGGTCCAGGTCACTTTATCTTCCCACGCTCCGCGTGGGCGGGGAAGCTCAGGCATCTCGTAGTGGCCAAAGTAGAATATGCCGAGGCACCGTTCGTTCTCGGCGGCATTGGGCCATTGTCCATAGCCATCACATAGAAAACCGGGGCTTGACCAATAGCCACCAAGGCCGTAATGATCGAGGCTAACCCACAGGTTCTCTACCGCACAGGCTACTGCCGCAACTTCTTCCCATTCCGGTACAGATTCTTCCGGGTCGCGGTGTAAAAATACGGCCATAACTACGGGGGATTGGTCGACCTTAGCCGCAAATTTCGGGGCTACCTTAGGGTTGCGTACTTCTGGCGCACGCGCGGCTTCGTAAACTTCTTTTATCGTCTGGCTCAGTTTCGCCCGCCCAGCTCCGGTGTATACATGGAAACGCCAAGGCTCGGTTTTTTTATGGCTTGGCGCCATGTTTGCAGCTTCTAATAATGCGGCAACCGTCTCGTCATCAACGGGCTGATCAGTGAAGAATTGAGGGAATACGGACTTGCGGTTTTTAATGGCTGGTAACATGGGCTTAATTTGGTGGGGCAAGGTAGGGAATTTGTGGTGAAAATTGAGGTGACTTTTTAAACGGTGTGCGTAACAAATTGTACAAAAGGATCTTTCTTGTGCGGACGCCCGCGGGACCCTTAGCCCCTTCACCGCTTTGCGGATTCAAGGCTAAGGGACGCCACGGGGGCCTCCGACTGCCCAGGTCCCCGTAGCGTCGACCAAGCCCAGAAGCGAAGGGACTGGTTGACCTGCGGGCGTCCGAACGGTTTATTGCTGGTTTGTGCAATTTGTTACGCACACTTTTATACGTTTCAGGACAATTGACGGGTTGGACCTTGCTACGGCTAAAGCCGCAGCCTGGGATATGAAGTCCTACGGACTGGGAATGACATTTTCCGTATTAAAGTCCTACGGAACGAGTGTGATATTTTCCGGATTAAAGCCCTACTGCAGCTAAAGCCGCAGCCTGGGATATGAAGTCCTACGGACTGAGTCCGCTACTTTCCCAGTACAACCGTCCCCAACTCAGCAGCAAGTGCCTTCCGCATCTCATCCAGTTTCATCTGTAGCTTCATGTGGAGAACAAGTTTCTTATGGTCGTCGCCCTTCTCGTACTCCTTGATCTTACGGATGTTGTCTCTGCATTTCCGGTCGATTTTCTCCATCCGGAAGATACGAAGAAAGTTCTCTGCATAGAGTTTATGGTTTTCATTCGGGTGCTTCTGGCGGAGGTACACTTTGTACTTCTCCTTCCAGTTGGGACTCATAGTATGCGGGCTCAAAGTGGAGGAAATAGCGATTTGTCGTATGCTCTCTTCCGGATGATTCAGGTACCACTCAAGTGCGGGCCCTTGTTGGTGCTGCCGCACATAATCGGTTACTAAGGAAACAACCTTTTTGTATTTTTCGCTGTCAAAATCTCCCAGGATATCGGCGGTGTTAGATGTCAGAAATCCAGCAATGGATACGTTAGCATCTTCATCGTGAAGCTTGCTGCCATGTAGAATGAGAATCTTAGCCAGGTCCTGCTCCTGGAAGGTATGCCCGGTAAACAGCAGAGCTTCTTTCAGCGGATCTTTCCCTGGCATCTCCGGCACTTGCCCATCGATGAAGGGCGGCGGAACTTCCATGCCACCACCGTCATCAAATCCAGGTTCCTGCATCCCTGCAAAACCATCGTCGTCCATACCGCCCCAGTCTGGGGCGTAGTCGTCGTTACCGGCGGGCGGGGGCTCCGCCCCCGCAAATCCAGGTTCCTGCATCCCGGCCCAACGGTCTTCGTCGGGAGGCGGAGGACTGTCCTTCCTGGTGGGCCGTTGCGGCCGCTGCGGACGAACCGGCGGCAAACCAGGCGCATTCTCCGCCCGGGCGTTTCGCTCACGTCGCCGCTGCTCCCGGTCTTGTTCTTTTTTGACCTCCGCCCGGCGATCCGCCACGGCTTGGTTGACAAGATTTACCAATAGGCTTTCCTCCAAGCCAAGACGACCGGTAAACTGCTGTAGGTAACCTGCTCTTTTCAGCGGGTCTTCGACCAGGGCCAGGGTGGCGATGCTGGAGCGGATGGCGTCGCTACGTGCGGCCACATCGTCTCCGGCTTCCTCCAGCAGAAGATCTGCTTTGAAGAAGAGGAAATCGCGGCGTTTCTTAATCAGGTATTCTTCGAAGGCGGTGGTGCCAACCTTCTGCATGTAGCTGTCCGGGTCTTCTCCATCTGGCAGGATGACCACACGAACGTTTAGCCCTTCAATCAATAAAACATCCACCCCACGCAGGGCCGCTTTGATGCCGGCTTTGTCGCCATCGTAGAGTAGGGTAACGTTTTCGGTTTGCCGTTTGACGAGCCGGGCTTGCCCCGAAGTAAGGCTGGTACCCGAGGTCGCCACCACGTTTTCAATGCCGTGTTGGTGCAGGCTGATGACGTCGGTGTACCCCTCCACCATGTACACATTGTCCAGCTTCCTCACCATGCCACGGGCCTGGTGCAGGCCGTAGAGTACATCGGATTTATGGTAAATCTCCGACTCCGGACTGTTGACGTACTTCGGTGCCTTGACGTCCTTTTTCAGGATGCGACCCGCAAAGGCAATCGGCTTCCCGCTCAAGTTGTGGATCGTGAACATGACCCGGTCCCAGAAGAAGTCCTTCTTGTTCCGGATCAGCCCGAGTTTATCGAGTTGTTCTTCTTTGTAACCACTGGCCAGGGCGGCTTTGTAGAGGCCGTTGCGGCTGTTGGGCGCGAAGCCGAGGCCGAACTTTTCCATCACCTCGCGGCGGAAGCCGCGACTTTTGAAGTAACTCAGGCCAATACTTTTCCCTTCGTCGGTATTGTAAAGCTGGTCAGCATACCACTGCTGCGCAAACTCATTGACCAGGATCAGGCTCTCCCTTTCTTGCCGTTCTTCTTTTACCTCCTGGCTGACTTCCTTCTCTTCCAGTTGGATGTTGTACTTACCGGCAATCTTCCGAATCGCATCCGGGTAGGAGAGCTGTTCTAGCGTCATCAGGAATTTGATCGGGTCGCCGCCTTCACCGCAGCCAAAGCACTTGTAGATGTTCCGACTGGGGTTGACGTTGAAGCTCGGTGTCTTTTCGTTATGAAAAGGACAGAGCCCCAACATATTCTGTCCGCGCCGGCGCAGGTTGACGTAGTCGCCAACGATGTCTTCTACGCGGGCGGTGTCTTTTACCAGTTGTATGCTTTCGTCGGTGATCATTGCTGGGTGCAAGATAGTCAAGGAGTCATATAGTCAGGGAGTCAGATCGTGGGAACAAAGGTATTTAGGATTTAAATGTTGACTGTCATTGAGCAGGAGTGGGCATCTAATTGCGGTAGCTATTCTCTCGTCTTTAATTCTCACATTCTCCGGGCGCGGCCGCAGGTGCAAGGGGAGGGACTTATGAGCAGTTTTGGTCGAGACGCTGTGCGTCGAGCTGCAATCTTTAGCTCCATGAGCTGTCTGGCTAAGGCCGAATCAGCGCCTTTCCACTGTCTCCCAAACGTCATTTCACCCAAAGTGCGAAATTTCGCAAAATAAAAAACCTAGTGTTTACGGGCCCTCCGTCCAACTTTAACGTTAATTAACAGTTTCGTACGCATACTTTTTCAGGTTTAGAGCGTCTATACTATCGAAGACACAAACGGAATACTTCTTCCTTAACAATCTTCAAGAATTTAATGGGTGTTCTCATAGTGTGTGGACCGTCCCGGCATCGCTTCTGCGAATGACCGGGGCGGTTTTTTTTAGTGAATGGGGGAAGAGTTGAATGTTGGAATGAGCTACCGCAGGGATATGCTCGCTACAGCTCGTAGAACAGTAACTATAGCTTTGGTCGCTTTGCTTCAAAACCTTGCTTTACACCTGCGGCCGCGCCCGGAAAGTGAGCACAGATAACTTTTTAAAAAGTTGGACGAACTGAGTTGTGAGTTAGGTAACTCGCTGAAAATCAAGTACTCCAACTTTTTAAAAAGATGGAAAATGCTGTCTGCCGTACTCCTCCAAAAAAAAGACCGTCACACCAAAGTGTAACGGTCCATTATTCTAATCAAGGAGAAGCCTCACGAGCAAAGCGAGCATCTTTACGGTTACGTGCGGAGTGCAATCAATCTACGAAACGATCAATCTATCCTACAGGTCAAACTTAATCCCCTGCGCCAAAGGCAACTCAGTGGAGTAGTTGATCGTATTAGTCTGCCGGCGCATATAAGCCTTCCAACTATCAGAGCCAGACTCACGTCCGCCACCGGTTTCTTTCTCGCCGCCAAAGGCGCCGCCGATTTCCGCACCGGAAGTGCCGATGTTGACGTTGGCAATACCACAATCAGAACCCGCCGTACTGAGGAACAGCTCACTCTCGCGCATGCTGTTTGTCATGATGGCAGAGCTAAGACCTTGTGGGACAGAGTTCTGGATCGCGATGGCTTCCTCCAAAGTAGCGTAGGGCATGATGTAGAGGATGGGGGCGAAGGTCTCGTGCTGCGCCATCTTGCTGTCGGCCTTTACTTCGAAGAAGCAGGGCTTCACGTAGCACCCACTTTCGTAGCCAGGGCCTTCGAGGACGCCACCGTCTACCACGGTCTTACCACCTTCCGCCTTGATGCTTTCGATCGCTTTTAGGTAAGTATTGACACTGTCTTTATCGATCAGTGGGCCCACGTGCATGTTAGTGTCCAGCGGATCACCGATGCGGAGCTGGCCGTACGCCTTTTGCATCTTGTCACGAACTTCGTTATAACGAGATTCGTGTACGATCAAACGACGGGTAGAGGTACAACGCTGGCCACAGGTACCAACGGCGCCAAACAGGGCACCGGTCAGCACGAGGTCCATGTCGGCAGATTCGGTAATGATGATGGCGTTGTTGCCTCCAAGCTCAAGCAGCGAGGTGCCAAGACGCGCAGCTACTGCCTGCGCAACAATCTTACCCATGCGGGTAGATCCGGTAGCGGAAACCAGGGGTACACGTTTGTCAGTGCTCATGTATTCGCCGACTTTATAGTCGCCATTCACCAAGCTACTGATACCTTCTGGGAGGTCGTTGTCTTTGGCCACCTGCGCCCAGATGTTTTGGCAGGCTACGCCGCACATGGGGGCTTTTTCAGACGGCTTCCATACCGTAACGTCGCCGCAAACGAGGGCCAGCATACTGTTCCAGCTCCAAACAGCTACGGGGAAGTTGAAGGCAGAAATGATCCCAACGATGCCCAGAGGGTGCCACTGCTCATACATACGGTGCAGCGGGCGCTCGGAATGCATGGTGAGGCCATACAGCTGGCGACTGAGGCCAACGGCGAAGTCACAGATGTCGATCATCTCCTGAACTTCACCCCAGCCTTCCTGCAGGCTTTTGCCCATTTCGTAGGAGACCAGACGACCAAGGGCGTCCTTGTGCTTACGCAGTGCATCGCCGTATTGACGGACAATTTCACCACGCTGCGGAGCTGGGACGGTGCGCCAGTGCTTGAACGCAGTTTGCGCCGTCTCAATCACTGTCTCGTACTGTTCTTTAGTCGTTACGCTGGCTTTGCCAATCAGCTTGCCGTCAACGGGGCTGTAGGAGGCGATGAGCTCAGCAGCATGGTGGTTCTGCTGGCCGGTGCTGGTGCCGTCGTTGACTTCGGCGAGGCCCAGTTCTTGGAGGAAATCTCTATTCATAATCTTTGGTGGTTGGTTAGGAGCCGCAAAGATAGATTGATAGATTGATAGTTTTGATAGATTGATTAAGTAAGCATAACATTTGCGGGTTCGAAATTAGGAGGCAGGTGTTTTACTGATGGCTGCCACCACGAACTAAGCATCGGCTCAGCTCGTCAGCGCTTTTACAACACAGACCTACGTTTTAGCAAGTAAGGGATATCACTTCTTCAAAACCCCTCCGCAAAGACATACCGCCCGCCAAGCCCAAAGAGCGAAAAGCCTACGTAAGTATCTGCCCCAATCGGAGCTCCAATTTCAAGTCCAAGCGTTACGTTCAGGGAGAGTTGATACTGGAGGCTGAATTTAGCCATGACGTAAATACGGGGGTCATTGACGTTCCGCCGAAAGGTCTCATCGTTTTGGTAGATAACGCTTCCGTCCTCTCCGTCAACCAGGGTGGAACGACCACTGGTTACAAATTTACCTGGCCGGACGGCCACGAGACCAAGCGCGGGGCGCAAACGCCGTCGCCTTCGGAAGGTGAAGCTCGCCTCGGCGCTAAAAAAGCTTTGTCGTTCCCGAACGTCACTGAATAGGGCGTATTCGCCGGGTTCAATCAGATCGGTAACTTCATCGAACCGGAGCGGACGTGACCGCAGAACATTGTACAATGTATAGCCAATGCCTAATCGCCAACCACTGTGAAACTGCCGGGCCAAATCGGCGTTCAGAAAAACGACGCCCGGTCGCTTATCAATGGCAACGAATTCATAGCGTTTATCGTAGAATGTGCGATCCCCTGATGCTCCTAGGTCAATGATCGTGGCACCGCCAAAATCGGTTGGTTCGTCTGCAAGTATCCGGGCAAAGCCATTAGTTTGAGAAACCCACGGCATCAAATGAAGACCAACCTCCCACCGACCGGGGTACATCCACGCGTAACGGCCACGGCGTAAACTGGCGTAGGGGATGGCTATTTCTAATTGGTTAATCCGATGTTGAACGTGGGAGACTTCCTTCAACTGGGGTGTTGGAGTAGCAAGGGTGTCTTGTGCCAATACGAAGTTCGAAATGGTCAGGAAAAAGGCGATAAACAGGAATAGGGAAGAGGTGTATTTCATCGGACCGAAAGGCGTGTTGTTTTTATGACCTGAACCAAGAGGTTTTCGTGGCAGCTACTCGAGAATTTTCTGGTTTTTAGGCGCGGCCGCAGGTGCAAAAAAAGTTGGCTAAGCGGACTCCCGCCACGGGTTATGTGGCCGGCGAATGCTTCACGCTCGCTTTATTCACACATAAGACTACACCAGTTCGCATAGGGTGAGTAAGCATAACATCCACATCGGTACTTGCCCTAGTGGGTGAGTTCATAATTGTCTGGCCGTTTAGTCCGCAGGATTTTCGTGCCGTGGCAAGGCGCTGAAACCGGATTTTAGCCATAGCTAAATGAGGATTTCAGCAACGAAGTCACGGTGCTAAAAGGCAAGGAATA
>JBGCFZ010000531.1:0-4360 GCA_045110355.1 Lewinella sp.
CAGATTGGGTGCATTATGACTTTGCGGTGGGATTTCTCCCTTCCTTCCGAGTTCAGGTCCAAAGGACCGTCTCTTGTAGCAAGGCCATTTACGGCCTCGTTTTAGTCCCCTTCAATCAGGAACTATAATTATTGTTCGAAAAACGCGCAGCGTTTTACTAAGCCCCTCCCCCGTGGGGAGGGGTTGGGGAGGGGGGTTTAGCCATCAAACCAACTTCAGCACCAATTTCCCCTTTTTATCTCCAGAGAACAAACGGGTGAAGGTCTCGTAAAAATTATCAATACCCTCGTAGACATCCTCCCTGCTTTTCAGTTTACCTTCTGCCATCCATTGCCCCATCTGACGGGCAGCGTCACCGTACTTAGGGGCATAGTCAAACACTACCATACCTTGCATGGTAGCTCGGTTGACCAGTAGTGACAAGTAGTTCTTAGGTCCCTCAACTTTCTCTTTATTATTGTACTGACTGATGGCGCCACAGATAACAATACGAGCGTTCATTTTAAGACGAGCCAGGCAGTGGTCAAGAATCTCGCCACCTACGTTGTCGAAGTAAACGTTCATGCCTTTAGGGCAATGTGCCTTTAGCCCGGCAGCAACACTTTCATTTTTGTAGTCAATGCAAGCATCGAAACCAAGTTCTTCTACAACATAACGGCACTTGTCTGGTCCGCCAGCAATACCGACAACATGACATCCTTTAATCTTTGCAATCTGCCCAACCACGCTGCCCACGGCCCCCGCAGCACCAGAGACCACGACCACATCGCCCTCCTGAAGTTTCCCGACTTCCAGAATACCGAAATAAGCGGTCATCCCCGGCATACCAAGAGTGCCTATATATGTAGGCATAGGTGCTAAGCGCGTATCAACCTGGTAATAGTTCGTACCGTCGGTAACGGAGTATTCTTGTACACCGCCCCATCCTGAAAGCACATCGCCTACCCTAAATGTCGGGTGATTATTGGCTTCAACCACTTCCCCAACCGTTCCGGCGCGCATTACTTCTCCTAGTTGAACCGGCGGGATGTAAGAACGAGCATCATTTAACCAACCCCGCATCGCCGGATCAAGCGAAATATAATGATTACGGATCAGGACTTCTCCCTCTTTCAATTCGGGTACTTCCGTTTCCGTCAGGGTCCAGGTATCCGGAGTGGGCATGCCGACGGGGCGGTGAGCGAGTATTTGTTGGCGGTTGGTCATTGGTAAATTTGGTTTTGGCCCAAGGTAATCTTTTGGGCGCGAACGCGGGTGCAAGGATAAGTTGTCGTAGCAAGCAAAAAGCCGAAAACTAGTCATTTGAATGAATAAAAGAATTTAAACTTTAACAATGTTGGGCCTGATATAGAATAAAGTTTTATCTATTTTTGCTTTGCATTAGTATAAACTGTCTTGTAATCTCAATCAAATTTTAGACGACCACCATATGAAGTACTTATTACCCAACTGGGCCCGAGCGGCCCTTCTGTGCATGCTATGTTGTACCAGCTTCTCGTTGTTTGCACAGCCCACAAACGATGATTGCACAAACCCAACCCCTATCGCCCTTGGTGATATGATTTCTGCTACAACTGCAGGCGCTACTTCTGAAGACATTGCCTACGCAGGCAGCACCTGCTTCTTTGGTCCTGCTGACGATAGCTTTTTCGATCGTGGTATCTGGTATTCCTTTGTTGCCCCGGCCGAACCAATTAATGTTCTTGCCATTGGTGGTTTTGGTCCTGGTCTAAATGCTCAGGTCGCCATTCTTTCCGGAGGTTGTCAAACACTCACTTGTGAGGCAGCAGCAGCATTACCATTTGGCCCCAATGCAGCTATTAACAACTTACAGCTGAATGAAGGAGAGACATACCTACTATATATTGATGGTTTCTTAGGAGATCGTGGCTCATTTATGGTAGAAGCTTGCACTAACGAACTTTCCTGTAATGACCTAACAGTCTATTTAGACGACGCTGGAGCAGCATCCGTTACTCCAATGCAACTTGCCATGGCAACCTGTGAGCAAGTTGATATAACTTTATCACAAAGTGATTTCGCTTGTAGTGACTTAGGAATAGTTGATGTAACCGTTTCTCAGCCCGGGGAAACAGACTGTATTTCAACTGTAACAGTACTAGACACAGTTCCTCCAACCATTACCTGTATCGATGCCAGCGTAGAGTTGGATGAGAACGGCGTTTTTATGGTTACCGACCTGTCTCAGTTTGTTACCGCTACAGCTGATAACTGTGCAGTTGATTCTGTTTACATCAGTCGTTCCGTTTTCGTTTGTGCCGACGACCAGGCAGAGACTGTTGAACTAATAGGTTTTGCAATCGACGAGTCTGCGAACCTGAGTACATGTGTATCTATCGTTACTGTAATGGATGTCACACCACCCACTTTCGATTGTCCCGCAGATACAATCATCTATTCTCCTGAGAACAGCTGCTTCCCCATATTTGAATTCGAACCACCGGTTGGTACTGATAACTGTGCTTTGGAGACAATGAGTCTTATGTCTGACAGTGACGAAGACTCTGATGACGAAGCGTTCTCCTTTGACATCGTAGTTCCAGCAGACGGAGAAGCACTACAGTTTAATCGCATCACTATTCTTACGGACGTTGATATTGATGAGGATCAGAGTCCGCAAGGAGCAGGTTTGGATCCTACAGCTTACCGGGTAAATATTTACACAAAATCTGGCACCAGTATTGGTTTTCACGACGATCCATCTGCATGGAATTTAGTAGCTAATGAAGTATTTCCCAGCACCAATGATACCGATACCGATACGCTCGCAATTGAACTGCCTAGCCTGGTAGTAAATCCTGGAGACACTTTGGCTGTTTACTTAGCCAACTCAATCAACCGCAACGACTTTACCACCTTCGATTTTGAATCTGATACTTTACAAGGTGTCGGCTTTCAACTGCTCAATGGTCGTGAATTCGACATGGATGAAGATGACGACGACTTTAGCAGTACTTCTCAGAGCGGTCCTAGCTTCTTCGCCGGCATCCTGGAATACGGTAAAGTAATGGACGACGCTACGCAAACTGGCGGCCTGGCCAGTGGAGAAGAATTCCCACTTGGCGAAACCATGTTGTCCTTCAGCCTGACTGATCTGGCTGGTAATGAAGGCATTTGTGAATATCTTGTTACGGTCTTAGATACTGTCCCGCCAACTGCAGTGTGTATGGACATCACCGTCCAGCTTGACGAAAATGGTGAAGGTTCCCTCGCTTCTGCGGACAACACCTCCTCATTGATTGACGGTGGCTCTACCGACAACTGTGGCCCCCTTACCTTTGAAGAGAGCATGACAGAGTTCACCTGTGAGAACCTTGGTGAAAACACCGTTACGCTAACATTAACCGACCCTTCTGACAATGTCAGCACCTGTGATGCTACGGTAACGGTAGAGGACATGGTTCCTCCTACTGCGATCTGTATGGACATCACCGTTCAGCTGGACGATGAGGGTAATGCTTCCATCGCTGATGGCGGCGGAGCTACTGGTGCTGCACCAGTGACCGAGATCACCGGTTCGCTGGACGATACGGACCCCACCTACGAGCGTGCGGCCTTCTTTGGCTCCTGCTCTCCGAGCGGTTTTACCGTTGAATACGACGAATTCGAGTTCACCATTGACCAGGCGGATACTTACACCTTCTCCATGCAGATGGTAGATGGTCAGGATTTCTACTTCACTTTCTACGAAGGTGACTTCGATCCACTAGACCCCTGTACGAACCTCGTTGCTTCTGACGATGACGGTGGCCCGGGCAATGAGCCGGAATTGATGCTCGAATTAGACCTCGTACCTGGCAACTACAGCCTGATCATCACAGAATTTGGTGGTAATACCTTCACTGCCGAAGGCCCCTACACGATAGACGTCAGCAGTGCCAACGGCGGCGGTGTTTTGACTGGCGATGGTGGTGATGATGGTGGAGAAGTTACCTCCGCCATAGACGGAGGTTCTACCGACAACTGTGGAGGCCCCTTAACCTTTGAAGAGAGCATGACGGAGTTCACCTGCGACAACGTCGGCCCCAACACGGTTACGCTGACGGTCACGGATGCTTCCGGTAACGTGGCTTCCTGTGACGCCATCGTTACGGTTGCAGACACGGTCAAGCCGGTTATCACCGTAACGCCACAAACCGTGGTGCTGAGCGACGATGAAGGAACGGCGACCCTGACGGTAGCCGACCTTGCTTCTGCGACCGATGCCTGTGGCATCGAAAGCCTGGAAGCCAGCCAACTGCTCTTCACCTGTGAAGACATCGGCGAAGTAGAGGTGATCATCACTGCTACGGACGTTAACGGTAACGTATCTACTGCCCCGGTTACGGTGACGGTAGAA
>JBGCFZ010000532.1:0-9291 GCA_045110355.1 Lewinella sp.
TATTCCTTGCCTTTTAGCACCGTGACTTCGTTGCTGAAATCCTCATTTAGCTATGGCTAAAATCCGGTTTCAGCGCCTTGCCACGGCACGAAAATCCTGCGGACTAAACGGCCAGATAATTATGAACTCACCCACTAGGAGATGTCGTAGACCGTAGGCCGATATCAGAAAAATCACTTCAACTCCTTTCCCGCAACAAAAGCCCGCACGCCGGCTCGGTAGGTATCACTTACCGGCACTTTGGTGCCGGCCACCAGGACATCGTCTCGCTCCACTTCCTCGATCCAGTTGACACCAACGATATAGGAGTGGTGTACCCGCAGAAAATCTTTCGTGGGTAATACCTCCACCAGGTGCTTGAGGTTTTGAAGCGTCGTCACCTTGCGGTCCGGCGTATGGATCCGGACATAATCCTTCATCCCCTCGATGTACTGAATGTCGGAAAAACGAAGACGCACTGCTTTGGTGCCATCCTTGACGAACAAGAAGTCTTCCTTTTTTTCGGGCGCGGCCGCAGGTGCTATGGAAGGTGGAGAGGCAGGGTTTGGGGAGCCGGAGAGTCGTGCGGTGATCTTTTCGATGCACTGCAAAAACCGCTCAAAAGTGATGGGCTTCAGCAGGTAATCGGCAACGTCGAGTTCGAAGCCTTCGATGGCATACTCCGAGTAAGCAGTGGTGAGTACCACCAGCGGCTTGCGTTTCATGATCTTGAGTAGGCCAATACCAGTAATTTCGGGCATCTGAACATCCAGGAAAAGCAGATCTGGTTCGTTTTCCTGCAGAAAGGCCAGGGCATCAAGGGGGTTGGACAGTGCGGCCATCAGCTCCAGAGAGGAGGTCTTGGCCACGTACTGCTCCAGCAGCTTACGAGCCATCGGCTCGTCTTCAACGATTAGGCAACGAATGGTCATTGTAGCGTTATTTGTAAATACACAGCATATTCATCCGTATCATCTTTTACGTTGAGCAGGTGTGCATTAGGATAGCTGAGTTCAAGTCTTCTCCGAACATTGGCCAAACCAATGCCCGATTGCTCCGTAACGGTCTTTTCCGATTCTACTACCCTACTGTTCCGAACCCTGAAATCAAGCTGTCGTCCCTCCAAATTAAGGTAAATAGTAATCCAACTCTTTCCACCACCGTTGCTGATGCCGTGCTTAAAGGCATTCTCCAGGAAGGTGATGAGGATGAGGGGAACAATCCTTGCTCCTTCAACCCCCACTGCACCTGCGGCCGCGCCCACTGAAACTTCAAAAGCAATCGGCACCTCATCGTTAAGCCGAAGCTTCTCCAGCTCGATGTAGTTCTCCATGTAGGCAATCTCCTTGCTCAAGGCCACCGTGGAGTGGTTGCTTTCGTGCAACATGTACCGCATCATGCCCGAGAGCTTCGCGATAACTTCCGGCGTCTGGGTTGACTGGTTGACGGCCAGGTAATAGAGGTTGTTTAGGGTATTGAACAAGAAATGCGGATTGACCTGCGCCCGCAGAAACCTTAGTTCCGACGTCAGTTGCCGGTTCTCCGATTCCTTGCGCTCCGCCTCGTGTAGAAAGTAATCTTCGACGAAGCGCAGCAAGCCGACGAAAACAACTATAAATAGGCTGGTCAGAATTACACTGACCACAAAACGCGTTGAATAGGCCCAGGAATCCACCCCGACGAAAGGTAGTAAAAGGGCTTGCTTGCCCTTCAGGAAAAGGTAGCTCAACAGGCCAAAAACCGGAAAAAACCGCAGCATGTAGCGACCGAGGTTCTTCTCCGATAAAAAGCGGGGCAGGAAAACGAAATAGTTGAGGTAGCTGATGATCAATAACCCCGAAATGTGAAACGTGAAGTCAGGAATGATCCGTGACCAATCCGGCTCACCCCGCCGGCCGAAGCTAAGCTGATAGAAAAAGAAAGAAGCGTACACCAACCAGAAGGCAATGTGCAGCAACAATTTTCGATTACTGGTGAGGAAATTGCTCATTGATGACCAAAGATAGTTTACCCATCAAGTGTTTACGCACTGATCTACCGTTGCATCCTTTTTCTCGACAATCTGGCACAGCTAAGCCATCGGGCCATCTGATATAGCCGCACCACGTCTTTATCAGATCCTTTTCAAGGTTTTTTTGTTGGCGTAAGTCATCGATCCAAAACGACATTTTCTTCTTTATATCTTTATGCATTTTATTCGTAGCCCCCTTCTACGGGGCGATGTGGCAGCCTTGGTCCTCAGTGCATTTTAAGGGAGTAAACCAGGATTGGCCCCTTTCTCTTCTGAATTGTTGGTCGGCAAATAAACAATAGCCGTAAAATCAGGAAAAATGAGTGCTTCCCTGACGGTTCGACCTAACCTTACGGAAAGAGTAACTTTACCCCATGAGCGATGCCTTCTCTTTTCTGGCCATCACCGTGCTTGCTTTCGGGGTTCTACTCCTCCTCACTAAAAGGGGAAAGGATCGTTCTGACTACCTGTTGCTGCTCTGGTTCAGCATTTTTGGCGTTCATTTGATCACCATTAACGGCCTGGAATGGTTGCCTCCCCTTTGGTTCAAACTCAACACTGCCTGTTCTTTTTTGCACGGCCCCTTATTTTTGGGTTACGTCCTTAGCCTGTCCCACAAACAAAGCGTAAATCCCCCAGCTTACCTGCACCTCGGCGGTGCTTTATTAGTTGGCGCAGTAGTCGCTGCATTCAACCAACCTATTCCTTTGGTTATCAATGCACTGATCGTTATCACTTATTCCTTTTTGAGTGCTAAAATGCTCCGAAAGAGAACAGCGGACATCCATGGCTTTTCCCCTACCCTACTGACGTGGCTAAGATTTCTGTTATTGGGTTTACTAATCATTTTAATCATCCCTCTGGTACAAGTTTTGGTGGCCCCCGCAGGATTGGCCAGTAGCCATAACCTGATCGGGACGATGACCTACTGCGCCTTCATCATTGCACTCACCTTTTGGGGAATACGGATGGCCCCGATTCTTGTTGCCGGCGCGCCGGCGCCGGTTATATCCCCACCCCCGGTTGAAGCGAGCAAACCCCGATACGAACAGTCCGGCCTCGCCCCCAGCCAACGTGAGGCCATCTTCCTGAATTTGGACAAGGCCAGCCTCTCTCTAAGCTAAGCTTTGACGTTTGTTCCTCCCCTACTCCGCTTCACTTCTACGTTTCATTTCCTCGGGATAGCCACTATCGGTAACAAAAGCATCAAAATCCTTAATGTTCAGGATGTCGTGAATAGCCTGCTTTTTGTCCGTTGCTTTTTCGTAGTAGGCGCGGCAAATCTGGAAGCCCAGCCAGTAGCCCAGGTCGTTGGGGGCATCGGGGAAGAGTTTGTTGGCGTTGCCACCGTACAGCCAGCCACTGGAGTTGGTGCGCTCCCGCTGGGCCTGGAACAGGGCCCATATCTCCTTAGTCTTAGGCTTAGCGTAGTCGTCGAGAAAGTGGTTGGCGAGGTCTTTTTCGAGGACTACCGCCGCCAGGAAATCAGCACTCCCCTCCCCGATGACAAAGGCCGATAGCGTGGCACCTTCAAAGTCATAATTCTGCTGATAATGGACCAGCTCGTGAATGACTGTTTCCGGAATACCCTTAAAATCGATAACTGCCTTTGGCGTACTGTCCATATCGCCAAACATCTCAGCCCCCATGATGAGGGATTCCGGGCCGGTAGTCCCTCCGGAATTTCGGCGACCGACAACGAAGTAGGCGGCGGGATAAACCGTGGCGGGATACAGTTCCTTAAAACGGTGGTAATACTTGCGGATCGCTGGCACCATCTCTTTGATGCGCAGGGTATAAGGCCTTACTACCTCATAGTAGGCACGCTCCGCCTTGATGGTGGCCGACAACTTTTTACCGCTGTCGATGCGGTACTTTATGAAGTCCTTGACGCCCTGGCTACCGGCCTCCAGGTATTCACGCTTCAGGACGCGGCCGGAGGGCTTCCCGTTGTGCGCGTCGTAGATGGACCAGAATAAGTCGATGTCGCTCGTAACGATCGGTGCCGCGTCGGGGTCCTCCGTTAATTTTTGCGCTGAGAGGTAGCATGGAAAGAGGAGAAGTAATATAAAACCAGTAAAAGATCTCATGGTAATGGCATTGGTGAAGGCTTCTTTGTGTAGCATAAATGGCAGATGGACGATGGGGCAAATGTACTGGCCAGTTTAAACAGCTGGTTGAGTGTGTCTTCAATCAGAGGGGGCACTAACCAGTAGTAGCACGTGGCTGATAGGAATTAAGTTACAGGTCATCATAGAAAAAGCCAAAAGCTGAACCGTCTCCCCAAATACCCCAACGGTAGCCATCCTATTTTCACCGGTAGAAATCAGTATTTCATGATACAACGGTGCCTCCTCACCCAGCTCTTCCTCCGTTTTCTGCACCTGCGGCCGCGCCCACGTAACTTTGTTTTCCTACCAAATAAGGAGCTACCACTAAATATCACCAATATGCACACTACTCCTCTCAATTTTCGCCGCTTTGGCTACCTCGCCTTTCTGCTCGTCTTTCATTTTTCGGGCGCCGGTGCGCAGGTGCAGGGAACGGTGGAAGAGCAGGCCGTCAAGGTTATGACTTACAACATCCGGCTCAACGTAGCGAGCGACGGAGAAAACGCCTGGCCCAAACGCAAGGAGTTCCTCGCCAGTCAGATAGCATTCCATGCGCCAGACGTCCTCGGCACACAGGAAGGCACCCCTGGCCAGATTGATTGGCTGGACGAACGCCTGACGAACTACGCCCGCATCGGCGAAGGTCGCCAGGGCGGTCATAACGGAGAATACTCCGCCATTTACTACAACCGTCACCGGCTGAAGGTGAAATCGTCGGGCACCTTCTGGCTGTCAGAGACCCCCGACACCGTATCCACCGGCTGGGATGCCGCCCTGCCCCGCATTGTTACCTGGGGCCGCTTCTCCGAGCGGAGCGGAGACCGGGATTTCTTCGCTTTCAATACCCACTTCGACCACGTGGGTAACGAGGCCCGGCTGCAGAGCGCAGACCTTATCCTCACCATGATCGATTCTCTGAATAAGGGTGGGCTTCCCTTCGTCCTCACCGGAGACCTGAACCTTACGCCGGAGACCGGACCCCTAAAAAAGCTTTCCGCCGCTCTGACGGACGCGTTCGTGGCGGCTCCGATCCGGCTGGGACCAGCCGGCACCTTCACCGGCTTCAACCACGCCAAATCCGCCACCCGCCGGATCGACTATATCATGGTGGACCCCAAAGTGGAAGTCGTCAATTTCGCTACCCTGACCGATGCAGTAGACGGTCGTTACCCGTCCGATCACTTCGCCCTTATCTCCACCCTGCACCTGCGGCCCCGCCCCCTGATCGTTGCCCACCGTGGTGCCAGCGGCTACGCCCTGGAGAACTCCCTCGACGCCTTCCGCAAAGCTGTGGAACAGAACGCCGACATGATTGAGCTGGACGTATTTACGCTGAAGGACGGCAACGTCGTCTGCTTTCACGACAGTAGCCTGAAACGGCTGACCGGCGTAGCAGGCAACATCGCGGACTACACCCTTGCTGAACTCAACCAGCTGACCCTCAGCGATGGTTCCCGAATCCCGTTACTTTCCGATGCCCTACGGGTGATGGATAAGCAACTCCGCCTGAACGTTGAACTCAAAGGGCCGGGAACCGCCGAACCGACTTACCGTATCCTCCAGGAATTCATCGCCAACGAAGGCTGGAAAATGTCGGATTTTCACATCTCCAGCTTTCGCCACGACGAACTCCGAATCATGCGCGGACTCAATGACCACATCGAAATCGGTATCCTCCCCCACGGTTCTCCACTGGAGGCGTTGAACGTCGGAAAAGAAGTAGGCGCCCACTCGATTAACGCTTACCACGGTAGTCTTAATCCTGCATCGGTGGCCGAAATCCACAAGGCTGGATTCAAGATTTATGCCTGGACGGTGAATAGCCACACGGATATTCGTCGGCTGCTTAATCTCGGTATTGATGGCTTCATCACGAACTATCCAGATCGGGTCAGAGAAGTTTCCGCAGAGTAACGGTTGAGGAGTTCTACCCCGAGGGTACACTACCGGACATTTTTAAAAATCGGGGTTGGACGCTCGCAGCGTCTCGAGTACGAAGTACGGCGCAGCCAGACCGTAGCAGAACGGAGGATTTTCGAGTCCTGCGGGCCTCCGGCTCAGAAAATGTCCCGTAGTGTGCAGTTGGGGTGCAGATAATTTGCAGCGGCATTAAATCCTCTCTTCGTTTAAGGGTTCAACGATGTTGCCCAGCAACAGCAGGAAGATAGTTGAGGAATAAATCAAAGCCTGAACCGTCGATCAAATTACCCCAACGGTAGATCGCCTCTTTACGCAGGTGAACATAAAGCGGCTGATCCTAATTTCATTAGTAGAAATTAGTGCCTTATGAAACAACGTTGCCTCCTCACCCTGCTCTTCCTCACCGTTCTCTGCACCTGCGGCCGCGCCCAGCATACGATTACGGGACGTGTGGTCGATAAAAGCAGTGGCCAGCCCATCGAATTTGCTACCGTACTGGTCTCCGACGCAACGACTGAAACCGGTATCGGCGGCACAACTACCGATCTGGCGGGAGCTTTCACCCTGGAAACAAAGACCGAAGCGGTCTACCTCGACGTCAGCTTCATCGGTTTTGAGACCCGACGAATAGAAAACCTTGCCTTCACTGGTGGCCAGGCGGACCTGGGCCTGATCGAACTCGCCACCCAGGGCCAGGACCTGGAAGAGATTACCGTCCGCGCCGAGAAATCACAGACAGAATTCAAGCTGGACAAACGCGTGTTCAACGTAGGTAAAGATCTGAGCAGCACCGGAGCTGGTGCCCTGGAAGTACTGAACAACGTGCCTTCGGTCAATGTCACCATCGAGGGGCAGGTCCAGCTGCGCGGCAGCGGCGGCGTGCAGATCCTCATCAACGGCAAGCCCTCCGTCATCGCCAGCGAACAGGGCAACCTGCTGGGCACTATTACGGCCGACATGATCGAAAGTGTGGAGGTGATCACCAACCCATCCGCCAAATACGACGCTGAGGGTACCGCTGGCATCATCAACATCGTCCTGAAAAAGGAGGAGCGCAAGGGCCTCAACGGAGCCATATCGGTGAACACCGGCACGCCCGAAAACCACAGCGTGGGCCTGAGCCTGAACCGCCGCACCGAAAAATTCAACCTCTTCAGCCAGTTTGGCGTCGGCTACCGGGAACTGCCCAACGAAGAACGGGCGATTAACGAGGACAGGGTGAGCGGCAACACCGTCTCCAGTGAGGGTACGGAGTTTCGCAATGAGTTTTACTACAATGCCGTACTCGGCACTGACTACCTGATCAATGAGCGCAACGTCATCACGCTTTCCGGTAACGTCTCTTACGAGATCGAAGACCAGCCCTCCCGCAACGATTTCACCCTCACCGACGCCGCCAACGAAATACTGTCTACCTGGAAACGCGAGGAAGTGACGGAGGCCACCAACCCCAAATACCAATTCGAGCTACAATACAAGCGCGATTTTGAGGACCATAAAGACCACGACCTGATCTTCAGCGCCCTTGGCACCCTGTTTTCCAAGGACCAGTCTTCGGAATTCATCAACACTACCCTATCCGGATTGGACCGCGATGGGCGGCAGCAAACGCGTACTAACTTCGGCCAGCAGGAAAATACGTTTAAAGTGGACTACACCCGGCCCGTCAACGAAAAAATGACCATTGAAACCGGCGCACAGTACGTCACCAGCGACGTGAACAATGACTTTTCAGTGAGCAATTTTGACGGCACAGATTTTGTCGTCGACCCCGACCTCACCAACATCTTCAACTGGAACCAGAAGGTACTCGCCTTCTACGGTACCGCAGCCTACCAGTTTACCAACCTCGGCATTAAATTCGGTCTACGAATGGAGAACACCGACCTGGAAACCCTGCTGGAAACGACTGAACAGGCCAACGACCAGAACTACTCCAATCTCTTCCCCAGTGCCGCTAGTTCTTACAAAATTTCCGAGGCCGTTTCGGTACAGGCCAGCTACTCCCGCCGCATCTTCCGGCCCCGGCTGTGGGACCTCAATCCGTTTTTCAATCCGCGCAACAACTTCAATATCCGCGCCGGCAACCCCAACCTCCAACCCGAATTCACGGACTCTTACGAGGTAACCAGCATCTTCATCCTGGGCGAAACCTCCCTCAACTTCGGCGTCTACCATCGCTATACCACCGACGTGGTGGAGCGCATCACGATCTTTCAGGACAATGTGAGCATTACCACGCCACAAAACATTGGCATCAACCGAACCACCGGACTTGAGTTAAATTTTAAGACCATCCCCGCCAAATTTATGACCATTACCGGAGACCTGAACTACAACTTCTTCTCCAGAGAGGGCGAGCTGGAAGGTACGTCCTTCGACTTTTCGGCCGATCAGTACAGCGGCAAAATGACCACCAAGTTCAACCTGCCGCTCGATTTCGACTTCGAGGTCACCGGACAGTACCAATCTGCTTTCCAGACGGTACAGAGTGAGGTAAGTGACCAGTTATTTGCCGACCTGGGGCTGCGCAAAAAGCTGTTTGGTGGCAAAGGTGCCGTTAGCTTCAGTGTTCGGGATTTGTTTGCTTCCAGAATTCAGGAAAGCGTCATTGATCAGGCGGAGGTTTTTCAGTATAGTCGGCGGTTGCGCGGGCGCTTCATTACCCTTGGCTTTAGCTATGGGTTCGGGAAGGGGGAAACGATGGAATACTCTGGACAGCGGCGACGGGGGTAGGGTTTAGTAGCTAGGGGCTAGGGACTAGTGCAGTGTAAACTAAGTTTTATGGTATCTCTCCGTACGGGTGGGGCTTGCCTCCACCCGTATCGGCTGCCCCATCAAACGCTCCTATTCGTTCGCTGAGCGAACGAAAAACACGATTCTTCCATACGCAGAGGGCCGGGGCAAGCCCGGCCCCTGCATGCAAAAACTTAGTTTACACTGTGCTAGTGGTCTTTAAAGTTAGTTTCTAAGTTCCATCCAGGTTGATTGTTTGCTCCATAGGCGACGGTATCGGGCATTCGAAAAACCAACTGCATATCAGCATCCGTACAGGTTACTACATCATTTCCCATGGAAACCGTTCCAGGGTTTCCAGAAGGATTCGTAATGACGAACTGAGCCGTCAGTAATGAGGCGACTACAATTAACCCCACGATGAAGATGGAAAATATGATTGTTGGTCACCATATTTAGCGACAGTTTTCTTCCTCAATAACTGTGCTCATCCAGCTGCACCTTACCCCAAAAAGTCTTATAAACGAATGCCGT
>JBGCFZ010000533.1:0-9183 GCA_045110355.1 Lewinella sp.
GTTGGGATTGTCAGGCACCTTCTTCTTCCGCTTCACCGGCAAAGACAGCCCGTACCCCACCGTCCCCCGTTGCTCGGAGAAGGCGAAGCCGGCGTTGCTACTGCGTTCGAGCCAGGAGAAGTTGAGCGAAAAGGAATGGAGCTTTCCGGCCTTCCAGGCTACATTGCCCCGCAGTACATTGCTGAAGCCATCGGCTACACCATCGACGAGGTTACGATTGAAGGTATTGGTCAGGTTGAGGCTTACTTTTTTGCCCCCCAGCTGTTGTCGCCACCCGAGGGTGCCGCCATAGCCGGTGGTGAGTCGGTCGGCAACGTCGATATCGGAATAGTTCACGGCAGCGTTGAGCGTAGTCGTTTTATTGGCCAGCCGGAGACTGTAATTCAGTGAAGTGAACAGCGTCGTTAAGTCATCGAACCCCTCGCTCAGCGGGTTATCGTTGAGGGTTCGTTGGTAGTTGGCCGTCGCGGTAAAGGAACCAAGTGCCCGTCCGGGAGCGCCTTTGCCGCTCAGCGTCCAGCTGGCACCGAGGTTCTCGGTGGTGGAGGCAATGCGGAGGGTGTCGTTAAAGATCACGAGTGCTGTTGGTCGCTGATCCTGGCTAAAGTTGGCATAATTGACGCCCAAAGACCAACGCCCCTTGCCACTTAAGTTGGCGTTAATGGAGCCGATGGCCCGGCGGTTCGTCTCTGCGCGCTGTCCGTATAGATTGTTGCGCTGGGTGCCGAGGCTGCCCTGCAGCCGCAAGCGGTTCTTGAGCAGGCCGAAACCAAGACTGCCCCTGATGTTTTCCCAGTCGCCGTTGAGGAAGTACGTTCCCATACTTTCGTAGCCGGGGTCGATTCGTTCGTAGTCGACCCCCAGGTTGAAGGCCTTAACGCGGTAGTTGGCACCGCCCTTCAGGGCCAGGCCCGTTTGGGTGGAAAACCGGGAAGTAAACAGGGCATCCAGCAGCTGCGCACCGACGTAACCGTTTTGCGGTACTTCGGCAGACTCCCGGTTGCGGCTGAAGCCACTGGCCGCTCCTTCCAGGTAAAGATCAAAGCGTTCTCCGATGCGTTGCTTCCACTCCAGCCCGAGCACCAGATTTTCGGCTGGGGTGGGCAGGCGGGTGCTGTCGGGAAAAGCGATGTTCAGGTCGCGGTCTTCGGCTCGGAAGTAGATCAGGTCCAGGTGGCTGGCGGTAGATCCCCAACCGATGCGGCCACCCCAGGCGTAGCGATTATACAGCGGTCGGTTAAAGAACAGATCGATGTCTTCGGCGACCTCCCGGGTACCCTGGCGGAGGCGGCCGTACATGGCGGCGACGCGTAGTTTGCCCGGGTCTAACTCGATACCGCCACCCAGAAAGGTGTGGTTGTTGAGGGTGAATCGGCTGAACTTCATGTTTCGATGACCACCGTGTAAGGTCAACCATTTGTACCGTGGCGAAAGACCGAATTGACGGTAAACCGGGAAGCGGAGATTGGGCCGTTGCCTGCCCAGTGCAAAACTGATCGGAATGTTGAATTCCTCGAGAATGGATACGTTCAACCGGCCGCTGGCCGTGAACTGGAACGGTGCGGCCCGTTGCGGAATGCCCGAAACGTTGTAGAACTGGGTGCCCAGGCGTAGGCCGCCGCTTACCGTTACCGGTCTGGCTTCCTTGATGGATTCCAAATCTTGGGCGGGGGCGCTGGTGCAGAGGAGGGTTAGTAGGAGCAGGGTTAAACCACCTTTCCAGCCCTTTAGCCTCGAAGCAATGGGGGTCTCACAGAGGACAGCCCAAAGGGAGGCACGGAGGAAGCACAGAGGCTTTATCGTTGGAACGAAGGCAAGAACTCTGGAGCTAGAAGCACTGAAATTCACCAGACCAAAAAGGTTGCCAAACGAGCGCAAGCGAGCAGAGCCGTCTCCCCTCTCCCAAGGAGAGGGGCCGGGGGAGAGGGGATCGAGCGGAGCGAGCACCTCCGTTGCTCCCGCAATGTGGGTGGGATGTGTCATATTCATCATTTCCCCTCCTTTAGCGGCCCCGCCACTGCGCTTAGCGCAGACCGGCTCCCATCAACGTATATGACCTGTAGCGCGAAACTGTCTTCCGACATCGAAGCCGGTATCGGCCAGAAGAACTGGGCGGTGCTCAGGCGGCGCAGCGGGCGCATTCCGTCTGCTTTTGTTTGGCGGAACAGCTGGAAACCACTGATCTCGCGCCGCTCTCCCGTCGTCCATCGCAATGCTTCGTTGTCCTCTCCCTGCACCTGCGTGCGCGCCAAATTGACTACGCCATCTCGTTGGCTAATTGCGCCGGATTGCACCACCAATGCCCGCGAGTCTGCAAAAAGCCTGGCTTCGTCCAGTGCGCGCAGCTGATAGGTGTACTTGCGGCGTTGCGTGGTGGTGGTATCCCTGAAAACCACTGTTTGTGGTCCTACGCTGGCTAGGTTTCGGGCCATGCCTTCGTCGTCCGTTCGCCAGATCTCCTGTGCGTTTACGTCACCGCTGCTACTGGGTATCCAACGCAGTTCCACTTCTGTTCCCCGTCCGGAAAACCCGGTGATGACGGGGGCGGAAGGTGGCATCACATCGGGGCGTTTCAATTCCAGTATCTCGCTGTACCCCGATGGATTATAGTTGTTGTCAAGAGCTATGATGCGGTAGTAAATCTTCTCATTGAGTACCTGCAGTCGGGTAGAGTCAAAGTAGTAGTTCTGCCGGGCAATGTCGTGGGTGACCTGCAAAAACTCTCGGTCCCGGGCGTGGCTAACGTACACCCGGTAGCCATGCAAGTCGGGTTCATCGCCCGGCTCCCACATCAGGAAGACGTTGCCGAACGTATCGATCCGACCAGTCAAGCCCTCCGGTACGGCGGGCGGTTCGGTGTCTTCCCAAACGGCCATCACGGGTGTACTCATAGCGTAGTTTCCGGAGGTGTCGTAGGTGTACACCGCATAGAAATTGGTCAGCCAGGGCGTCGGTTCAGGATCAGAAAAGGAGGTGGTTTGGGGCGACAATACTTTGTCGTGTACCGGGTGGAAAGGCCCCTTGTAATTCACGCTACGCACCACCACGTAGCCCTTAGCGTCGGGCGAAGCAGCCTCCGGTAAATTCCAGTTAAGGTCAAAGCCACCGGCTTTATTGTCGGCCGCCTGCATGGCTGGAATGGGCAGTGGGGGCGTTTTATCAACGCCCTGGCCAATTACTGCAGGGCAAGGCTCCGTCTGTTCGGCAAAGGCGTTGATGCCCACCAGGCGATAGTATACGGGCTGGTAATTCTCCTCCAACTTTATCTCATGGGCAAAGAAATCCTCGCCGGCATTTGGCTCAGTTTTTAACATTGGCCATTCCTGCGTTCGGGTGAAATTGCGACCATCGTCACTCGTCTCCAGGAAGTAGGCCAGAAAGCGCTTTTCGTTTGGGTGAGCTGGCCACCGAAGCGTGATTTTCTTTTCGGCCTCCTTTACTTCCAGTCCGTAAACAGTGCCAAAGGCAAAGTTGTCATTGGAGCGCAAACGTACGCTGTTGCTGATGAATTTACCCGCAGTTTGTCCGGGTGCTGGCAGGCTCCGAACGCGGTATTCGTAGGGGGCGCCAGCTTGCAAGCCGACGTCCGTCCAGCGCCAGCCAAGTGACTTGGCGGCGGCGGTGGAGAGGTCAGCATTTACCGCCGCCAAAAAGAACCGTTGTTGCTGTTCATCCAGCTTTAGCTTTGCCATCCCCATTGGTCCGGAGGGCATGTCAGTAGGGTAAGTTGGCTCGCCGTACATGGCTTCGGCTACGGCGACGATGTGTGGGTCGTCAGTATCGGTAAATGCCTCGTAATCGGCAACACTGTAGGCAATCAGCCGATCGCCGGTCACGGATGCCCAGTCGCTGGTTCTGGAGGTCCGTCGTTCCAACACTACGCCATTGCGGCGTAGTTCTGACCACGTTAAGTAATCCGTCGGGGCCCATCTCAACGTGATGGAGTCTCCGTGTGGTCGGGCAATCAGTCGGATTCCCGGTTCCTCCGATAACGTATCGGGTGTTTGTGCGGGCGCGGACGCAGGTGCAACAAAGAGATAGAAGAGCAAGGTGAGGACAAACCAGGCGAATGGCCAGATTGATCGGGTTGTCGGGTTGTCGGGGTCATATAAACAATGACTGCAAATGCTGAAGACTTTGGCGTCTTTTTGGAAAAACGCACCGCGTTTTACTTTGCCCTCCCCAGTGGGGAGGGTGGGGAGGGAGTTTCTTAGCTTAGTCATTGAGTAGCGGTGTTTGGTAACTGAAAGGTTTGCCGTTGATTTTGAAAAAGCCTTCTCCCTCACCCCGGGCCGGATAAGGGAAGTAATCTTTAGTCCCCTGCTTGAAGTAAGCACGGATGGGGAGGTAGTAGCGCTTGTAGAAATTGTAGTTGGGGTCCGCATTGTTGTAGCCGGGAGCGTTGGGCAACTCCAGGTTGTCACTGTTGCAATCAATATTGGGGTTGAAGACGTAATTAAGGCTTTGAGTAGGCATGGTTTCACTCAGATCAGCCAGTTCGAATACGCCATCGTCCACCAATTGTCGGTAAAGCACCCAGTCTTTATAGGCCACCCACTCGGTGAAGTCTATCAGCGGGATATAACCTGCGCTTGTTTCATACTGAGCAGGCCCTCCAGGGAATGCAGGAGTACCGCCGCCGCCGCTATTTTGGGAACCTCCGTTGCCGACAAAAACAGTGCTGCCTGGCTGAATGCCTCCGTTGGTGCTGACCGCAAATGCTGGTAAAACCCCTCCGTTAGATGGAAGCGTGGGCAGCGTATTTAAAACCAGCGTACCAACGCTGGCACCTGGTTGAGCTGGCGGCTGATTAGGGAGGACGGCATCGATTTCGGAAGAGGTCAGGAAGGTGTTGATCTTCTGAACGCTGACACCATTTAATGTGCTTGGCAAGCTATTGTACCCATGCTTGAGGAATTCAATAGTGGCCAGCTGGAATTCATAACTATGAATCAGATCGGGGGCGGACAATCGACGGTCGCGCCGTTTACCGAAGGGAGCGTCATCCTTATAACGGCGTTGGTCGGTGAATTTCATTTCGTCAGGGGATGCGTACTGGTAGGCCCACCAAGGCGTCCTGGTTGGTAGGCCACTGTGCAGGGGCGGATTGTATTCCTGAATGAAGAGTTCGTCAAATTGGCCATCCGGATTGTCAAAGTCTTCACCACACCAATCATTATCACTGTATTCGAAAGGGGGGTAATACAAACCATCGGGGCCTTCGGTATGGAAAATATCCGAACGCCAATCTTCCTCGCCTTCTATCTCAAGCGTTGGCTCATATTTTGACCACTTGCTGTCGATTTCATCCCCCAGGTCGGTAACCACCCATTTTAACTTATAGTACTGCGTCTCGAACCGATCAAAGCCCTCGTCAGACTCCAGGAATACGTAAGGAACTTTTACGTATACGCCATCTTCATCCTGGTGCAGGTTGTCGGTTTCAATTAAGTGGGTTTGGTATTTAGGGTTGGCGAGGTTTTTGACGTTAGCTGCGGATAACTTCTGCGCCGAAGTGTTGAATTTGGACGTCCGGAAATAGAAGGGCTGCGATGGCGGCATCAGCGATTTTACGATAACCTGATCTACCTTTCCACGCTCTTTAATGTTACGTGCGGCATATTTCAAACCGTCCATACTTCCGCCGGGGTTTTGAAAACCAAGGCCGGGATTTATCCAGGGTGGATCATCATCCCCACCGTTGCCCTGGAATTGATTCGGGAGATTCGGTGCCGGAGGGTCAGGGTCTGGCTGGCCGTTGTTGATGGCCAATTGGTTGCCAGGACTACTACCCTGGAACTGAGCCAATTGGATTAAGCCGGCATTCGGAGCATTTTGATCGGGTACTTGCCCCTGGAGGATGAGGACGTTTGGCGAAATGCCACCGCCGCCATCTCCACCCTGATTTCCGGGGTTGACGAGGATGCCGCCGCCGCCAGGGCCAGGACCATCAACGCCCAGGTTCGTCATCACCACGTTGGTGTTGTCTTGCTGGCCAACGGCCGGTGGTTGAAACAGTCGGAGAAGGTCAATCTTGTAAATTCGCTCGGGCTGTAAGAAACCGCGCGGGATGGCAAAGTTGAAACCACCACCGGCGGCAGTACTCTTGCTCGTTGGCGTCCGGTCAACATGAGTACCATTTTCAACGTCAATAAACCGAACGACGTAATTGTAGTCGCCGTTCGAGTCAAAACCGTCATTTGGCCCGGGACTCTGCCGGAAGAGCTTATTGGATTGCTCCACCCAGAAGTTGAAGTACCCGTCTCCATGAACCTCGTCTTCCTGGAAAAACTTCTGCCGGTGAAAGGGACGCGCCAGGTCGATGCTATTCGGTAAAATGTAATCCGGTGCTTCACCGGTGGTGAACTTAGCTTTATAACTCTGGCTGGAGAAGGGCTCCTCCACATCGTCGATGTCATTACTATTTAGCTGAAGTCCACGAACAATGATCTCCACTTCCACCTGAGAAAACTCTGGCAGCTGTTTCGGGAGGTCATATGAACAACTGTAACCAGCGTTGTCGTAATCCGGCGATCCCGTACCACCAACGTGGTTCTTCCAAGAACCGCCCTCCTCTTTTGTCCGAACTTTGAAGTCGACGATCTCATAACCGTAGTAACGCGTAATGGTCTCCCCAGGCTCGTCGGTCGCTTCCTCGATGCCAAAGGCACCGCGTGGAAAGTTGAAGGCGATCTGCGGGTGAATGAAGACGGACTTATTCTCAGTTCCATCCCGTGGGTCAAAATCTTGCACGATCGGGATGTCATCGAAAATATTGCTTCCGCCACCGGAACAGACCACTTTTTTGCCGTGCTCGAACTCGACCTGGGTATTGAACTCGATCAATCCACCCATGACCTTCCCTTTGATGGCGGCCTGCCCTTTAATCCATACGGGCTTAGGGCCTTTGAAGTCCAGCGCTGCGGCGGCCTCGATTTCGGCAAAGGTGAACTCCCGGTATTGGCCAAAAATCTTACCTCCTACGGCACCTTTGATACCGAGGTAAGCGTACGCCTGGCCCTGGCCGTACCACTGATTAATTCCAAACTCATCATAATTGCACTCCTGCCCCGATTTGTCCTCCATCAGTACATCAAGTCCCATCAGGTATTCGACTTTGAGCTTAAAAATCAGCGCATCGAATTCCAAGTTGAAGTTGTTAACCATACCAAAGGCGAAGCCTTTGCTGGTCGTCATGAACTCCGGTAAATTGGCTGTAGGCAGGTTCTTGTTTTTGGTGTCAAAGATGTTGCGGATTTGCAATGGTTTTGGGGGTAGTCCGGAAGGGAGATCCGTCCCCATCATGAAGTAGCCAAAGGTGCCGGTGTTGACATTCCCTACCTCGAAATCAAAGCCAGCCACGTGTTTGAAACGTCCCGGGTCTGATTCATAATCATAGTCGTTGGGGTTAGCCGTAGGCGTCCACTTGCCAAGGTAGAAATGCCAATCTGCTGGGGAATAGTAACATTCCAGCGGGATGGATAAATCAAGAAAACCAGGGACACTGGCCTGCAAATCTCCCCCAAAGGTGTACACATTCTCTGAAGGGCTCATGTTGAGATATGCGCTACCGGAGATGAGGGGAGAACCATCCCGATCTGCCATGTTTTGCATCACGTAAGCGTTGCCTTCCATCCATATGTTACTCAGGCCAAACTCATTACTGAGTTCCATTCCGAAGCCAACGTCTGCGTTCAGTGTAGAAGGCAAACCGATGGTACTAAAAATGACTTTGGCGGAAAAACCATATTTGTCATCGTCCGGAACGTAAATAGCACCACTGCCGCCGGTTCCACGTTCCGGACCCAGGTCCGGACTTTCCATGCTGCCCGTGGCATCGTTGATCGTCCATTCCTGTTCGTTGTTAAACTGCCGGTTCATGTTCATGTAAAAACCACCGCCGAAGCCCTGGAGGGCCAGGCCGGATGGTCCTAAAGGGATCGCCAGCGAACCAAGTTTGATGGAAGCGTCGATCATGAAGTAGCGGAATGTTGGCATCTTGCCGACCATTAACTGCATCGTTGCCTCCAGCTGGATGGGATTGATGGAAATCGTTACCCCTCCGTCGAAGCCATCACCGTAATCCAGGTCATCATTATAGAAGGTAATGTCACCATCCAGAGACAGTACCCCCATGTTGGCATCCACCGAAATTTTGTTCAGTTGGGTATTCTTGTATTTGAAGCGCTTGTTGGCATTGTCCCACTCACCATTGACGGTGAAGACGGTGCCGCCTTCAAAACCATTGGCCATCTGGGTCAGCTTAAGGCCCATGTCAAAGGTGATCCCGGTATTGGGGCCATCGAGTGCAACGTCGACACCGATTAGCTGGAAAGGGAAGTCTGCCAGGCCGCTTTGTCCAACGCCTTCCATATCCAGACCAAAACTACCACTGAGTTGCGGCACGCCCGGCCCGCCGGTGATGGTGAAATCCTGGAAGGGAATCCCCGGTAAGCTGAAATCACCAACTGCCGAGTTCGCCAGTCCATCACTTTTTGTCCAGCCAATGGCCAGTTCTCCGTTCAGTACGGCTTGAGGCAAGTAGCTGTCTCCTTGTTTGCTGACGCCAATGAACGATTCAGGCTCCAGCTCCAGCTCGGCGACCCACATGTCTACTTCCAGCGCATTTTCCAGGTTGACAGCAAAACTGAAGTTCCCGTCTCCACCGATCGGTGCGGTAAAATCCACCGCGGTGTTGCTGATGGGGAGTCGTAACCTTCCCCCAAAACCAGCACTTTCCACGCTGCTGGCCCTAATGTCGAGGGTCAGTTGATTCAGGGCCAGGGGCCAGTTGCCGATGTCAGCGCCGTCAGCAAAGGGCAGGAAGTTGCTGTTGATCTCCAGGTCCAGCCAGGCCCCCTGTTGATCCAGGATGAGGTCTTCCAGTTCAACCTCCGCGTCAATGCCTTCGGGGAAACTGAAGTTGAGTCCTGGGATATAGATGCCTTGCCAGAGGTTTTCATCTCCCGACATCGGGTGGTTGCCCGGAAGGTCAAAACCAGGAGGGCCAGAAACCGCTGAATGGTCATATACAATCGTACCAGGTAAGAGCGTTAGGCCGAAGTCTTCTAATCCAGGGAGGTGCCATTCGTCCTGGTTAAGGGTAACGGTAGCCGTCCAATCCTGATAATCTTCTACCTCAGCGGTGAAGGACGCCGTCAGCGGTTGGCCATCGGTAGCGAT
>JBGCFZ010000534.1:0-16382 GCA_045110355.1 Lewinella sp.
CCGATAAAAATGGCGGAATCGCCTGGCTAGACGACATTGACAACCCGGAACAGGATGACATGGGATACGCTGCCGTAATGGCTAAAACGGATGCCCTACTGATGGGCCGCACCACCTTCGAAACCGTTTGCGGATTTGACATTGACTGGCCTTACACCAAGCCGGTCTACGTGCTGAGTAACTCTTTAACGGAAGTACCGAAGGAATACGTTGGTAAGGTCTGGCTGGTGAAAGGCCCCCTACCCGAAGTTATGCAAGTCATCCATGACCGGGGCCACTATCGTATTTATATTGATGGCGGCCAAACCATCTCCAGCTTTTTGGCAGAGGGCTTGATTGACGAAATGATCATTACCGTTTTTCCCGTTCTTTTGGGTGGCGGGCATCGGCTGTTTGGGGCATTACCAGGGGTACAGAATTTTGAATTAGTAGGGAGTAAGATTTGTGTAAGCAAACTTGTTCAGAGTCACTATCGGCGTATGAGGGGGTGATACTTTGTATTACCTAACTGATGAGTGCTTTAAATGGGCTGGTTAGTTTTGGTTGTTTTGTGGTGTGGTTTTACATCTTTTCAAAAAATTGGACTAGCTGATTTTCAGCGAGTTACGATTTCACAAACACTACAGGTCCAACTTTTTAAAAAGTTATCGTAGTATTCCCCTCAGCAAAGCCCCCCAAACCAAGGCAATCAACCACATTATTATCCCCCGTACTACTTTATCCTCCTCCCCCTTCACCTATTATTCCTAAATAGATTCTCTTCCTCCATTAACTTTAGCCTAGATTAAGCGTCCTCCCCCCTATGAAAATCCTTGCCGTTTGCCTGGGCAACATTTGCCGTTCTCCACTTGCCGAAGGCCTCTTGCGCCGAGAAGCTGAGAAACGTAACCTCAATTGGAAAGTAGCCAGCGGTGGCACCGCAAAGTACCACGTGGGGAAACCGCCTGACCCCCGCAGTATTGCCATTGCCCGGGAACATGGGCTAGACATCAGCGCACAGCGCAGCCATCATGTTACTGCTGCCGACCTTACGGCCTACGACTTGGTTCTTGCCATGGATCGGCAGAACGCACAAGACCTTCGTGCGCGAGCTGAAACGGCTGTAGATCGGGACAAAATCCATGTTTTCCTGGAGTATGGCGGTGTATCCGAAGAATTCGGACTGGACGTTTTCGACCCATATTATGATGATGAAGCGTATTCAGGAGTATACAAAGCAGTAGAAAAAGCGGCCAAAGGGGTTGTCCATCGCCTGGCCGGAGGCACCTAAGCCTTCAACCATAAAAGATGAGATAAAAAAGACCAATAAATACGTACCTTTGAAAGGCGTTTTATCATCTCATGATCAATAAGTTGTGTCTCTCTCCTTAACCTTCCGCGGGCTTTTGCTCCTATTTCTATTTTCTTTCCCCTCATTGGTTCTTTGCCAGGAGAACACCATAGGTGCTTGTGGTGATGGTATTGACAATGACGGAGATGGCCTCATTGATTGTTACGATGGCGATTGTGCAGGCATTTCAGGGTGTGAAGATTTCTTCTTCGGTCAGCCGGAGCCGGATTGTAATTTCGAGCCACCAGAACTGGATGAGATTGAACTCAACCTCCTTTTTCAGACTGACGAGACACAGTACCCGATTGATCAGCGGGCTGGTGTAGTTGTAGGAGATATGAACGGAGATGGGGTGCCAGATTTGATCAGTCGAGACAATAACCCGGCAAGAATTCAGCTATTCAGCGGAGACGATGGTCGAATCCTGCAAAGTATCGTAACGCCTTCCTCCCATCCGTTTGGACAAATTGCCATTGCGGATGTAGACGCTGATGGACTGGGAGACATGTTCCACATTGAGTATACCGGCGTATTGGCACGCTACGAATTCGGCAACCCGAACGCCGTGTTTCGGACCGCCAATAACATAGGTGACGACAATAGTGTATCGACCCCTCAACTAGCCGACATTAACCAGGATGGCATACCTGAGGTGTACGTTGGTGATCGGATTTTCAACGCATTAACGGGGCAACGGTACATTGACGGTAATAACAGCGTCAACGTCGGTGGCTACGCCACCGGAAGCAACTCCGACCGTTTCCCGATTTATTTCGACCTTTTCCAACCCGGTGATCCACGCCCGGACGGCAGTGGCAACTTCGGCCCCGAAGCCGCAGGCATGGAATACATAGCCGGCAACCAGGCCTGGACCGTCACCTTCGACCCAAATGGTGCCAACGATAACGGCAGCTACCAATTGGCCGCCGAATACGATGGCCCTAATACTGAAGCTGATGGACTAACCTCCATCGCAGACATCAACGGAGACGGGAGAATGGATGTAGCCGTGATGGATGGTGGGCGTGTTTATTCCTGGGACCCCTACACCAACGAACGTATCGGCGACGTCTTCGATGTACCGAATACTTCTTCCGGCGGACGCATCAACATCGGTGATTTTGACGGCGACGGCGACGTAGAGTTAGGCTTCGCTGGCCGGAACATTTACATCGTCCGAAACTATATCGACACCGACGGTGATGCGGACCCAAATAACGGCACCTGGGCTGACCTGTGGCGAAAAACCGGCCTCGATGACGGCTCACAACGTACTGGCTCTACCCTCTTTGACTTCGACGGCAACGGAACGGTAGAGGTGGTTTACTCCGAAGAAGAAAACTTATTTATTTATGACGGGCCTACGGGTAATGAGCTGTTCCGGATCCAGAGCCGAGCCGGTACCCGGACGGAGTACCCATTAGTCGCAGACGTAAACGGCGACGGGACGGCGGAAATCATTGTTACCTCCCAATCACTCAACGGGCCCCGGTTTTCGGGGACCGGCTGGGTCAGTGTCTACGAAAGCGCCAATCAACCCTGGGTGCCGGCCCGGAGGGTTTGGAACCAGCACGGCTACAACGTTACCAACGTCAATAATGACCTGACCATTCCTCAGTTTCAACAAGACAACCTGGCTCCGGCCCTGGGCCAACGGTACAATAATTTCCTGGTGCAGACGGCTGTCGGTGGTGACTCCAGCGCAGTGGTATTATACCCCGCCCCAGATGCTATAATTATGGTACAAATCGGATCGAATGGTTTGCCCGTTATTGATTTTTCTGGCTGCCCGGACGAGATTCTCGCCACTTTAGTCATCGACAATGATGGCTCAGCGCCCCTGCCGGCCTCCACCCCTATTTCTTACTACATTGACAACCCTCGGGTAACGATGGCCACGCTGATTCAGACCACCACGATTGGGACCCAGGTCGAAGCAGGTGACCAGGTCATCGTTCAAGTAACTATTCCCGTTGGAGTCGTTCCTGCCGGCGCTCAGATTTTCCTGAGTGTGAACGACCCGGGGTTTGCGATGGCCGATTTACCTTTTGAAGACAGTGACTTCCCGCTCACGGGGACACCGGAATGCATCTACAGCAACAACGTAAATTTTCTCGGCAATGCCCGATGTGGAGAAGTATGTGATGACGGCATGGACAACGATGGAGATGGCATCATTGATGAGCCGAACCTAACGCAATTTGAAGATACGGGCTGCCCTGGGGATGTATTGCAAGCCATCACCAACGATTCTCCGGGAGGCACCTACAGCGTGCTCGGGGGTAGCGCCTTCGGAACGACGGTGGACCAAAATGGTGTGGTGACGCTGGGCAATAACTTTACCGGGAATCCGGTAACGGAGACCATCCGCTATGATGATGGCATTTGCATTGAAGACGTAATGGTAACGACCGTTGACGATGAAAGGCCAGACATTTCCTGCCCTGGTAATGCCACCGTAAGCGTAGACGCCAACTGCACGACGCCTCTGGCAGACTACGCGGCTGCGACCCAAAGCAGTGACAACTGTTCTGCCACTGGTGACATCATCATCACGCAAATGCCCACCGTAGGCAGTAACCTCGCCTTGGGAGCAAATATCGTAACGATGACCGCGACAGACCAAAGTGGGAACGCTACCAGTTGCTCGTTTACCATCACAGCAGTGGACCGCATTGCACCGGTGCCGGTTTGTCCGGCAGCCACAACGGCCATGCTCTCGGCCAATTGTTCTTATACGGTTCCGGACCTGACGGGAATAAGCAGTAGCGATAATTGTTCGGATGAGGTCGATCTTATTTTGGCGCAGACGCCGGTGCAGGGAACGGTTGTTAATGGCAATGGCACCACCGTGATGGTCACCATCACTGCTACCGACGAAGCTGGCAACGCTGGCAACTGTACCTACGTCATTACCCTGGAGGACCAGACTCCGCCTGCTATCACCTGCCCTGGTCCGCAGACCCGGGATGTCTCTGCCAACGACTGCACGCTCAGCGTGCCCGATTTCCGGAGCCTGGCCGGACGGCAAGACAATTGCTCCGGCGTCAACCAGATCACCCTTACCCAAAGCCCTGCACCAGGAACGTCTGTTGGAGAAGGCGTGACCACCATCACGCTGACGGCCACCGACGCCGTCGGCAATACAGCCAACTGCACCTTTGACTTAACGGGCGTAGACCGCACGCCGCCAATGGTCACCTGCCCGGGAAACATCACCGTTGATGCGGACCCGGCATTGTGTGAAGGAACAGTTACGGATGTTACTGGCCTGGCCATAGCTACAGACAACTGTGGAAGTACCGGCCTCGTGGTTACGCAGTCGCCCGTAGCAGGAACCACCTTTTCGACCAGCATCCAAAATGTAACGGTCACGGCAACCGATGCCACCGGGAATACCAGCCAGTGTAACGTCACCTTCATCAAGCAGGACGTTACGCCGCCAACACTTACTTGCGTTGGTCCTCAAACCCTCGTTGTAGACGCCAACAACTGCATGGCCGTTTTGCCAGACTATACGAGCGGCGCAGCCAGTGACGCATGTGGAGGTGTTTCCCTTGTTCAAGCACCTGGCCCGGGGACTAACCTCAGCAACGATGTGGTAGTGACCATCACGGCTACAGACAACGAAGGACTGCAGACAACCTGCACCATTGACGTTACGGTAATGGACCAAACACCACCAACGATCCAGTGCCCTGCTACCCAGACGATTGCCGTAGACGGGACTTGCGAGGTCCCCCTACCCGACTACACCAGCCAGGCCAGCACCGCCGACAACTGCGACCCGCGCAAAGGCCCCGTAACCGTAACCCAGGCCCCGGCCGCCAATACGATGTATGACATCAATGACAGCCCCGTAACCGTAACGTTGACAGCGACAGACGCCAGCGGCAATACGGGTACTTGTACCTTCCAGGTGGAATTTATGGACAACCAGCCACCGCAGATGTCTTGTCCGGTCAGCCCCCAGATTGACCAGCTGGACAACGATTGCAATGCTGTTGTTCCGGACTTCAGGGACCAGACCATGGTGAGTTCGACCTGTACGATGGATGGATTCACCTTAGTGCAGGTACCAGCACCAGGCTTCGTGGTAAACGGGGAAGGTACCATCTCAATAACGATTACAGCAACGGACATCAACGGTAATTCCGTAAGTTGTTCGTTTGATTACCAAACGGAGGATGTAACTGCCCCAACACTGACTTGCCCTGCTGCTCAAACGGCGTTTTTAGACGGTGACTGTGATTTTGCCCTGCCTGATTACTCCGGCATGGCGACGATAGTCGATAATTGTTCAAACCTTGCACCTGCGGCCCCGCCCTTATTGACCCTGACGCAAAGCCCCGCATCCGGAACGATCGTCTCCAACGACGGCACCGTCACCCAAATCATGCTGACGGCTACCGATGCTGCCGGCAACTCCACCAGCTGCTCTTTCACCCTGACAACAGAAGACGACACACCTCCCGTCCTTACCTGCCCCGGAGACCAAACCGAGGAGGTAGACGCCAGCTGTGCCTTCGTATTACCCGATTACACCGCCCAGGTATCAGTAGTAGAAAATTGTACAACTGCCGGGCCAGTTACTTACACCCAAAGCCCTCCCGCCGGCACCAGATTGACCGGCGATGGAACAATTACCACGATTACGATCGCCGGGACGGACGCTGCCGGTAACGTCGCTACCTGCGACTTCATCCTCACACTAGAAGACAATACCGCTCCAGAAATCACCTGTCCACAACCCCTTTCTATTGCCGTTGATGCAGCTTGTGCTGCGTCCGTCCCTAACCTGATCAATGGTGCTACTGTTACTGATAATTGTCAGGGTAGTAACCCTCTACTCGTCACCCAGGACATCCCGGCAGGGACCATACTGATGGGAGATGGCGCTACCCAAACCGTAACCTTAACCGCTGATGACGGCAACGGAAACACTGCGAGCTGTACGGTAGTGCTTACCCTGGATGATACTACGCCGCCAACGGTTACCTGCCCGGCGGCGCAGGACCTGAACCTTGATGCAACGGGCTGTTCCGTGGCCCTCCCAGACTTTTCCGTACAGCTGACGCTGGGCGACAATTGTACCCTGCCCGGTGCTTTAACGATTCAACAAATGCCCGTAGCCGGAACGACTGTTGCCGGGGCAAATACCGTAGAGACGATAACCTTCAACATTGACGACGGCAATGGTAACAACATCAGTTGTAGCTTCAACGTCATCCTACGAGACGTTACGAACCCCATCATTAGTTGTCCGGCACCAGCTCCCCTGGCGCTTGACGGGGACTGTACCGTTTCTTTACCAGATTATACCGGCCAGGTTACGGTAACGGACGACTGCACCATGACGGGCATCACCCTGACCCAAAGCCCCGCTGCAGGTACAGAACTGACCTTCGATAATGAACAACTGATGGTTACCATCACCGCCGATGATGGCAACGGAAACACCTCTAGTTGCACCTTCCCCGTAACGGCGGAGGATCAAACGCTGCCGATGATCAATTGCCCGGCCGATCGTGAGGAACCGGTCAGCGCCAACTGTGATTTCACCTTGCCCGATTACACCGGCGAAGCCGGGGTGATGGACAACTGTTCGGATGAAGCAGCGATCACCGTCACCCAAGCCCCGGCCGTTGGTACCGTCATCCCGGAAGCGCAGCTCAACCAAGCACAAACGATTACATTGACCGCTACCGACGCTGCGGGAAATAGCCAAACCTGTACCTTCTCCATCACCCCCGTTGACGAAACTAACCCCACCATTTTATGCCCGGTGGCACAGTCTATTCTACTCGATGCCGCCAATTGTGAAGCAGTATTGGGAGACTATACTAGCCTGGGTACCGTCATGGACAACTGCACGGATCCAGTAGACATAACCGTAACTCAGGATATTACTGCGGGAATGGTGTACGCAGGGCTTGTTCCTCCGGTAATTGACGTGGTATTGACCGCTACTGATGCTTCGGGGAACAGCGCAGATTGTTCGTTCGAAGTGAGTATCCTTGATGAGATAGATCCTACCGTGGATTGCTCGGCGGCCAACCAAACGGTGGCTCTGGACGAGAATTGCAATGGAGAAATCCCGGACCTGATTCCTGATCTGGTTACCGATGACAACTGTTCGGCGAATGCCTTAACCATCCTGCAAAACCCATCTGCTGGCGCGGCCTATGGCGGAGATGGAACTATGGCAGACGTAACCTTCACCGTGATGGACGCTAGTGGAAACACTGTCTCCTGCGTAGCAACGATTACCTTCGAAGACCAGTCTCCCCCCAGTACCGTCGTCTGTCCCGAAGACCAGGACCTGAACGTGGACGACGTTTGTGCCGTACCATTACCGGACTATACCGGTGGTGCAACCGTGCTCGACAATTGCCGAGCCCAGGGCGACATCATCATCACCCAAAGCCCACCGGCGGATTCGATGGTCATGGGCGACGGGACCGTAATCCCGGTCACCCTTACCGCCGACGATGGCAATGGGAACACGGCTACCTGTACGTTTGACGTCACCCTGAAAGATGAGAACGCGTTGGATGTTACCTGCCCCGGCGGACAGATCGTCATTGCCAGCAGCGATGATTGCGATGGCGTCTTCGAAGACTACACGGGGTTGGTGACTGCCGTAAACCAGTGTATGTCTCCGGCAGCCGGAGTCACCTACATCCAGTCTCCGGTAGCAGGCACCCAACTGTTTCCTGCGGACCTCGATGTTCCCCAAATGGCCACCATCACGGCTATCGACCTGAACGGCAATCCTTCCAGCTGTACGTTTGAAGTAACATTAGTTGACACCTTGCCTCCGGTGATGGTCTGCCCCTCAAATGATGCACAGATCGTGGAAGAGAACTGCAGTCATCTGGTGCTTGATTACCGGGCGGACGCCACCATTATGGACAACTGTGCATCGCTTGGTGAATTAACAATTACTCAAGACCCTGTACCGGGAGCACCAATTGTTGGCCCTGATGCCGTACAGACGGTAACCATCACCTCTATCGATCCTAGTGGCAACCAATCACAGTGTACTTTTCAACTCGTGGTGAGCGATGGCAGGGCACCAGTATTGACCTGTCCTGAGCCGGACACACTACTCACCAATGGCAGCTGCCAGGCGACCATTGGAGATTACACCAATGCTGCTCTGGCCGATGATGATTGTACACTGCGGGAAGACATTGTCTTTACCCAGATGCCTCCTCCGGGAACCATCATTACTGGCCATTTAACCACACAAACGATTACCATTACGGCCACCGATGGCAGTGGCAACAGCAGCAGTTGTGACTTCACGGTAACGGCGAAGGACACCATCGTCCCTACGGTATTATGCCCAGGGGACCAGGTGGTCCGGCCGGACGAAAATTGTGTAGCCTTATTGCCCGACTACCGGGAAGAGGTACGAACATTTGACAATTGTACGGAGAATGGAGACATCACGCTTACCCAAACTCCGCCACCGGGCTCAACGTTGGCCGGACAAGGAACGGCTACGGAGGTAACCATTGTGGCCGATGACGGGAATGGCAATCTGGACAGTTGTTCGTTTGTCGTCAGGTTGGAAGATAACCTGCCACCCGACATAACCTGTCCGATTAATAAAACTATTGAGGTTGACGCCGACTGTGCCTACGACCTCGAAGACCTGACTACTCAGGCTACGGTGCTCGATAACTGCACCGATGTGATGATGATCATCGTGACTCAAAACATCGGTATCGGACAGACCTTCACCGGAGATGGAACGGAAATAATTGTCACGCTAACCGCTGATGACCGCAACGGAAATACGGCACAGTGTACCACAACGATTACGTTGGAAGACAATATTGACCCTACGATTACTTGCCCGGCAGACCAGACGGTATTCGTGGATACTGGCTGCGAAGTGCTGGTGCCTGACTACAGAACGGCTGAAGTATCCGACAATTGTACGGTACCGACGGACATCATGGTGACGCAGATAGTAGCACCGGGTGCAACCTTAACCGGGCACAACACGACCACCACAATCATGCTGACGGCCGACGATGGGAATGGAAATACCGCTAGTTGCAGCTTCAACCTGACTTTGCTTGACAATACGCCGCCGGAGATTTCCTGTCCGCCAAATCAGGAAGTATTTGTGGATGGTAGTTGTGAGGCGGTGTTGCCAGACTACGTTGGTCTCACCACTGCTACTGACAACTGTTCTTCTGCACCTGCGATCGCGCAAAATAGTCCTGCTGGCACAGCCCTGACGGGCCTCGGTTCCCAAACGGTAACGATGACCGCCGATGATGGGAATGGGCAAACAACAACTTGTGATTTCACCGTGACAGTAAGCGATAACACGCCGCCTGAATTGACTTGTCCTACCCTGAGTATTATTCCCGGTGATGTTGGTTGTATGGTAACGTTGGCGGACTACCGGGACAGTGTTACAGTCGCCGATAATTGTGGCCCGACCAGTACGCAGAATGGGGCGCTGACGCTGGTGCAAAGTCCGCTGGAAGGAGCAATGATCAGTGGCCTCGGTACTACGCAAACGGTGACCATCACCGCCACTGACCCTTCAGGTAATGCGACGGATTGTATGATCATCGTTGAAGTAGCGGATACGACCCGCCCAACGATCGTTTGCCCGAACGACACGACCCTGGCCGTAGACATTGCCTGTGCTGCGGTGATCCCCGACTATACGGACCTGCCTGCGGTGATGGACAACTGTAATGATGCCGCCGGCATCACGGTGACACAAAACCCGGTAGCCGGAACGATGGTAAGTGACGAAGCCAGTCTGATTACCGTCACGCTGACGGCAACGGATGAAAGTGGTAATTTCATTACCTGCGATTTCGACGTTCAACTGATCGACAGCATCGCCCCGATGATCGTCTGCCCGATGGACGATGTGATCAGCGTAGACGGTGGATGTGAAGTATTGCTGCCAGACTACCGACCAAACGCCGGCCCAACGGATAATTGTTCCGACCCTGGTGCCATCGCCCTTACGCAATCACCGGCACCGGGCACACCGCTCAGTGGCAACGGAACGACCCAGGAAGTGACCATTATAGCCACCGACGAAAGTGGCAACCAGGACAGCTGCCTGCTGACGGTAACGCTGGAAGACAGTACCGACCCGATGATCACCTGCCCGGCCGACCAGGAACTGACGGCAGACGACGACTGTGAGATCGTGATCCCCGATTACACCAGTGCCGCTGTTGCCAGCAGTGCCTGTGATCAAAGCATGATTACCATAACCCAGCTGCCTGCCATTGGCACGACCATCAGCGGACATAATGCCACGCAGACAATAACCCTGACGGCGGAGGATGCGAGTGGCAACATGGAGAGCTGTACGTTCGAAGTCACGTTGCTCGACCGCGAAACGCCGGAAATCACCGTTTGTCAAAACGATACTACCGGCATACTTACCCAAGCCTGTACCTACACCTTGCCTGATTATTGGGACATTGGACCTGCGGCCGCGCAAGATAATTGTCGGCCTACCGGAACGACAACGACTTCCGCTACAGGTGATCAAATCGTCTACACCCAGGTGCCTCCGGCCGGCACGGTATTGATGGATGCCTTTACGATGACGACCATCACCCTGACGGCCGACGATGGCAACGGAAACACCATTAGCTGCGATTTTGAACTGACACTAACGGATACGATCTCTCCTACAATTACCTGCCCGATGGACACCATCGCCAATCCTGATACTGGCTGTGACTTCGTACTGGAGGATTATACCAGTCGTGCGGTAATTGCGGACAACTGCGCCGATCCGGCAGACCTCGTCGTGACGCAAAGTCCAGCGGCAGGAACGGTGATCAGTGGCCAGGCGACCAGCCAGGACATCACCCTGACGGTGGAAGACCCAAGTGGAAATACGATCTCTTGCACCTTCAACTTAATGCTGCAGGATACCATTTCACCGACCATTGCCTGCCCGGCCGATAAGGTTGAAAATCTTACCGCCGCCTGTGAATTCACCGTACCGGATTACACTGGTGAAGCCGTTACGGACGACAACTGCACCTCTCCTGCAAGCATCACCGTAACCCAAATGCCCGTAGCTAATACCGTCATTACCGGCCAAAATGAAGGAGACAGCTTCACGGTAACCTTGACGGCTGACGACGGCAACGGCAACACGACCTCTTGTGATTTCACCGTTACGCTCGACGACGTGATTCCTCCCGTCATCACCTGCCCGGCGGACTCCACCATCTTCGTAGATGCTGATTGTACTGCGGACTTGCCCAACCTCGTAGCCGTCACCACCGCCACCGACAACTGTGCGGAAGCAACCGGGGGCAGTGGCATCGTGATTACTCAGATGCCCATAGCGGCCACTGAATACAGCAATGATGATACCGAAGTGGTGGTCACCCTGATGGCCGACGATGGCAACGGCAACACCAGCCAGTGCCAGGTGACCGTGACGCTTCAGGACACCATCAGTCCGATGATAGTTTGCCCGGCCAACGAAATTTTGCTGACGGATGATGGATGTGAAACCATGGTTCCCGACTACCGCCCCGCAGCCGTCGCTACTGACAATTGCACCACTTCGGGAGAGATTACCGTAAGCCAGGACATTGCTCCAGGCACCACCTTGAACGGAGAAGGCACTACCCAAGTAGTGACTTTGACCGCGGACGATGGGAATGGGAATACGGCCAGTTGTACGCTAGAGCTTACGGTGGACGATACGATGTTACCAACCATTGAATGCCCGATGCCGCAGACGCAGTATACGGATATGGGCTGTAGCGTAATGGTCGATGATTACACCAGCCTGGCAGTCACCGGCGACAACTGTACGGACATGGCGATGATCGTGGTAACACAAACACCGACGCCCGGCACCTCTTTTACTGGCGTGCAGGACGTAGTGGTTACCTTGACAGCAGACGACGGCAACGGCAACACAATGAGCTGTGATTTTGTCTTGTTCATTCGGGACAATACGCCACCGATGCTTACCTGCCCGGCCACCCAACAGGAAACAGCTGATGAGAATTGTGTGGCTGCGATTGGCGATTACACCGGCCTGGCAACGGTGACCGACAATTGTTCTACACTGGGTGATGCCGGTGGTAACGGGATTACCGTGACGCAGTCGCCACCAGTAGGAACAACCTTCACCGGTTTCGATCAGGAAATTACGGTGACGCTTACAGCAACGGACAGCAGTGGAAACTTCACGACCTGTGATTTTCAAGTAGAGCTGCTTGATGCATCGGTGCCTACAATTGTTTGCCCGCCAGCACAAGAGATTAACGCAGGTACGGACTGTGGCTTTCCGATTCCGGATTACCGGAGTTTGGGCGTGATCGATGACAACTGTGGTCCGATTATGCTTACCGTGACGCAGTCGCCGAGTATCGATTCGGTACTGACGAACCTAGGTACTTCTCAGCAAGTAGTCCTGACGGTGACCGATGCGAGTGGCAATAGTGCCAACTGTGCCTTCACCATTACCACAACGAGTGCTACGCCGCCGCCGGCAACATCGACGGTTACGCTGTCGGTTGTAGGTCTCCCCACGGGTTCCGGTACCGTGAACCTACTGGATGCCTTCGATGATGACGCAGAGAGCAACCTCAGCAATACGGACCTGGACCAGATGATGGACCCGGACGTTGGCCCCTATGACGTTACCTTCTACCTGAACATGGCGGATGCGAATGCAGCGCAAAATGATGTATCGCCGGTTGCTTACGATCCGGCGGTAAATGGAGAAGTGGTGCTGGTTCGGATCGAAGATCCGACGACGGGCTGTTTCACCTTGAGCCAGATCCTGATCGAGGTGCGGGAGCCGGGCATCAGTACTGCCACCGACTCTACCTTCTGTAGTAAGCCGGGGGTCACCCTCAAGGTGGATGGCCAGCCGGAGGCTGGCGGGCAGGGTTCTACGATCGTCCGCCACCAGTGGACCGTCATCAGCATCGGCACCACCCGCCTACCCGCTGACCGGGTGATGAACACCGATCAGCAGACGGTCATGATCAACACGGCCGGGCTGCGCTCCGGCTCCATCGTGCTGGAGTACCAGTTCTTTGAAGATTATGGGGATGGGGCCTTGGTGCCTAGTGTGCCTAAGCGGGTTGTTGTGGAGGTGTTGCAGGTGGGGACTGGGGATTTCTTTTGGGATGGGGGAAATTAGGCTATTGATCCCAATTTCTTAGCCAGCCATTAGACCTCGCGGCTTTGTAGTAGTCTTTCCAATGTTGAAATATACCGTGATCTTTTAAACGAAAACGATTGCTATAAGAGCATCCACTACAGGAATAGAGCTGAGGATTTCGGGCTTCAACAGACTTGAAGACAGGTTGATATTCCCGCTGCTTGGACCTGCTTTTATAGGTGAGCCATTTTAGACCAACATATCCATACGCGGCATACTCAGGGTTGATAGAATTCGACCAGATTTTAAGTCGTCCAAAGTTGCGACTGCTTACAAGGTTGTACATACTTACACAAAGAGGGGGAGGCGAACCGGAGACACTGCACCCAAAGCCAAATGTTTGCGGGTCGTTGAGCGATTTTATTTCCGCTACAATAGTTTCAATTGATTTATTGGGATAAGCACTCACCAATTCGATTAAATTGTTTTTTTCATAGAAGATAGAGTCTGAACTTGCCAGTCGAGCATAAAAAATGGTCTTATCTGAGCTCCTATAAATAAGATTTAAGAATAGTTTCCTGCCAATGGTGGCTACTTTTATTTGCCGTTGATTCAGACTCCCGTCTAAAACTCTCTCGATCCCCTCATGATGTTCTATTCTGAAACCATTTTCTTTGTCCTTCATAAAAGCAAAGCATCTTTGAATATCCTCTTTACTATATTCTGACGCTAAGGCTATTAACAATAGAGCGTCAATGACGGGTGTCATTAAAGAATAGTCATAGGCAAAATTTGGCCGGTGATATAAATAATCATCGCCCTCTATCCGAATTCCTTGTAGAAGAGCATCGTCTTCTTTTCCATCAAAAATAAAAGTCATTCCAAGAAGTCGCATCTTCCCATACGATGCCCGGGTGTTTTCATAATAATTGTCCATTTCCAAAGCTGTAGACTTACCAAAAACGAACCCATCAGAAGTAACTACTTTATCTTTAGGGGAAAAGCTAATTCTACGAATAATCCGATTTAAGTCCGTTTTAGGCAACGCTAGGATTATGGCAGAATCTTGAGAGTAGTAAGTCTCCCAGTGACCGTTGTCTGTCTTGGTAAAAGATTTTTTTGTTCTCGAGAGAAAATCCTCAATGCTGGTAGAGTCTACGATAGCAGGTATACCAGAAATTCTGTATCCCGGGATAACTTCAAGTGGTGATTGTGCAGAAAGACTAGCAACAGCTAAGAATAGAAAGCAGAGGTAAGCAAAGTTTAGCATAAAAAAGTACGTTGAAGGGCGCTTGCATTAACTGATGCTCGCATATATTAATTTACACATGTAAACGGATAAATAAGATGATCTAGCAATTTCGATTTCGCATAAAATGACTATGTCCGATTCTTAGGGCGCAAACCAAATTGTCGTATGATTGGATTCTGGTTGTGCGCTATCGCGTAGCGATTACCCCGTACGTAGTGCGGGTAATAGCCATCCGTCATCGTAAATGGATTGCCTGCGGCAATCAACGGTAAGCCGTCAGACAATTTACCGGGGACTTTGTCCCCGGTAATCACTAAGGGCAGTCGCTACGCGACAATTATGCCAAAAAAATAGTATTCTGACTAAGTATTGCAGACCTCTACTCCACCAAAACCTCATCCAAAAACACCCAACCCACCTGCCCAGCCCCCTGGTGCCAATCCGGAAGTAGGGTCAAGCAAACAACCTCCACCCGCACCCGAGCGGCGTCTACTTCCTTCGTAGTCACCCGTAAGAACCGGAAGTGGCTGCCGTTATTTTCCTTTCCTGTAGGGTAAGTGGTCTGACCGGAGGCGACTTCCTTACCAGCCACGTCAAAAAACGTAGCCTTTATGGCTGAGGGTGCAAAAATCCAACTAGCCTGATCTTCAAGTACTGAAACCGCAATGCCGTTGATTGGGCCGCCGCTGAGGGAAAACTCGAAGGTTAGGAGGCTATCCTGGTAGCCGAGCCAGTCTGTTTCTCGGAATTTCTTACCGGCTTTGGCACGGTCGACCAGGACGGAATCGGGGACCTTATTGTAGGGGGGCGACGCAGGGGTGGCGCTGATCAACGTCAGGGTTTGAGCGGGTAGCTTGAGGACTTCGACCGCCACTGGTTCGCTGGGGCGGAAGTCGTCGCCCACAGTACGGAAGGTCAAAACCTGGGGCTCATCGATTTGCAGCGGTGATTCTGCTACGGGGCTTTGTGCGGAAGGCAGGGTACCATCGGTCGTGTAGTGGACCTGGCTGGTACCCAATGTCTTACCGATGTCGATTCGGGTAGCATCGGTGAAGAAGTAATTCTCCACCTCGATGATCGGTGGGCTTAGGGCTACGGCGTCTGCCTGGAGGTAGGAGGTGTTGTTGCAGGATAAAAGCGCCAAGAGGAGCGTAATGGACAGGATTGTCTTCATAACTGGGAATCAGGATAGATTATGGACTGGAGGTAGTTTTTAAATCGCAAGGAGCTTTTTGCGGAAGCGTTGCTTCCGCCTCGACGCATAGCGTCTCGCCCTTCTACACCCGATGCAATTTAATGGGATAGACCTGGCCAGCATTCCACTGCGGAACATACAGGTTCTCATCGTCGTCGACGCAAACATCATGGGGATGCTTGAAGAGGGTGATGGCCTGGGAGACGGGGGATAACTTTCCTCCATCGTACTTCGGTTCCAGTCCGCCGGGGGCGGAGACGAGGCGATTGTCTTTGTCGAGCACACTGACGAAGCCGGTATTGCTGCCGCCGTCGCCCGACCAGATGGTGGCCAGGTACACCTCGGTGTTGCGGACGACCGGGCGGCAGATGAAAGCGCCGGGCAGATCGATGGTAGACAGGTAATTCCCCGCCATATCGAAGTACTTCAGCTGGTTTTTCTTGCGGGCGGTGATCAG
>JBGCFZ010000535.1:0-19314 GCA_045110355.1 Lewinella sp.
CCGGAGATATAGCTCTCGTAGCAACGGGGTTCACCCTGTTGTTTTCGTTGAATGCCAAATTTGCGCTAAGGTATATCAGGGGCCGTAAACAATCGGTATAGATTGTAGCCAGGAATGAGCAATAGCCATAAGCTCAAGCCCGCAGATCGTAGACGATTTAGGCAGACCACCAGTAGGGCATAGAATAACAAAACGCCACAGATTAGATAACCAACGTAAGCAAATTCGATGGTAGCCTCAACGGGGACCGAATTACCGTCATCATCTCCCGCACCAGCAATAAAAAACGCAGGAACACCAATATAAATTAGGGGAACCAATACTGCAAAGAAAAGCATCAGTGGGCTGAAGTAAGTCAAGCTAACTTTCCGACGTGGGTCAATTAAGTCGGCTAGGTAAACGGGGGCAGGCTTTTGCATTTTGAAATCAGGGATAACGACCTAATAACCAAGTTCAAGGGCTGGGCCGCAGGTGCAGAGATAAAGACAGAGGGCAAGGTTCCATTACAGCTCGCAGAGTTTTGTCCCTCAGCGCCGGCTTCAGCCGGGAAACAATGAGCAAGCCAGCCTGAAGGCTGGGAAACAGTAGCCTACACCACCTTCCAATCAGTCCCAGCCAAATTCGTGGCAATGCGCGCTTCAATATCCGAAGTTTCCGCCGGTTCGAACTTCTTACCGGTGATGGTTTCGTAAAGTTCGATGTAGCGGCTGGTGACGAGATTGACGAAGTCGTCGGGCATTTCGGGCATTGTTTGGCCTTCCAGTCCCTGGAAGTTGTTGTCCATCAGCCATTCGCGGACGAACTCTTTGGAGAGTTGTTTCTGGCGTTCGCCAGCGGCCTGGCGTTCGGCGTAGCCATCGGCGTAGAAATAGCGGCTGGAGTCCGGGGTATGAATCTCATCGATGAGGTAAACCTCGCCGTTGAGTAAGCCGAATTCATACTTGGTGTCTACCAGGATGAGGCCGCGTTCGGCGGCCATGGCCGTACCACGGGCGAAGAGCCGGCGGGTGTAATCTTCCAGCTTGGCGTAAACGTCCGGGGCAACGATGCCCTGGGCCAGGATGTCTTCCCGGCTGATGTCCTCATCGTGTCCTTCCTCAGCCTTGGTGGCCGGGGTAATGATGGGTTCCGCAAAAGCATCGGCTTCCCGCATACCAGCTGGCATTTCTACCCCACACAGCACCCGCGGCCCCGCCTCCTGCTCTGCCTTGCGGTACGTACGCCAGGCATGCCCGACGGCGTAGCCCCGAATGACCATCTCTACGGGGATGGCCTCACAAGCTTTGCCGATGGCAACGTTGGGGTCTGGCGAAAGCTCCAACCAGTTCGGGCAAATATCCCGCGTCGCGTCCAGGAAATGAATCGCCGTCTGGTTCAATATCTGCCCCTTGTGCGGAATGGCCTTGGGCAATACGTGGTCGAAGCTCGAAATCCGATCACTTGCCACCATCAACAACTGATCGCCCCGGCGGTAAACGTCCCGAACTTTACCTCGGTAGAACTCAGCGGGAGGATCGAAAGTGAGGTTGGTTTCACGCAGTGCTTTAGACATGTGGGTATAATTTGGCGCTAAGGTAATTCAGCAGATTCCTGATTCCCGGTTGTTAGCTACTCAATTTTAAACATCGCCCATAAAAATAGCCCGTCCCACATTAGCGGAACGGGCTGTTTTCAGCATTTTCTTTAAAGAAAATGATCAGATATCCTGGGATCAGACGATGACGTCTTCCTCCTCATCCTCCAGCGGCATCACCATAGCAGGAGCTGGCGTTGCATGCTGGTGATCGTTATTCTTCTCTTTGTGCTTTTTGATTTGCCGACGTAGTGCTTCGGCTACCTCCGCAATCGCACGCTTGATGCTCGGGTCGTTGTGTTCTGCAACAAGATCGTTGCCGGGGATCGCCAGGCGAACAGATACCGTGTGGCCGTTGGCCGTATTTCCGTCGCCGTCTTTGATGTACACGTCCGCACGTTCGATGCGATCGTAAAAGGTTTCTAGTTTGTTGACTTTTTCGTTGATGACTTGTTTGGTGCTTTCCAGCAATTCGCCGGATTTATGAATGGTAATCTGCATATATGATCAGGTTTTGGTTAAAAAAATAGGTTTATTCTGGCTGGCGGTATAACTACCGACCGGCCCACTTTATTCTATATGGTAAACCAACAGCGGACAACTTTCGTTCGCTGCTGGCTGCTTTTTATCGGGCAATGTCCAGCCTTTTTCGACGAACAGTATTTACGATATTCCGCCTCATTGGCGCTGTCTAAAGCTACGGAAAAAAATAGGAAATCACAATGGCACCGCTGACCATTTCCATGCTATCGGAAAGGGTAACTGATTTACAATAGGTTGCGTGGATTCTTAGGGCAGCCAGTAGCGTAGACGTTTTGAGAAGTGGTCTAAAATGTCTGGGTTGAGCGACTGTGTCGGGAGTCATCAATAAGCAATCGCGACACAGTCGCTCACCCCGTCGCAGGCCGCAGACTTATCCCCCAATCACACTTATCTTACTAAACCCATCCCCCACCGGTTCCAGCTGAATCTGACAGTGAATCCGCTCCCTCAACTCTTTGACGTGGCTGATCAACCCAATGGTCTTACCCTGTGCCTGAAGCTGTTCGAGGGTGGTCATTGCCTGGTCCAGAATCTTCTCGTCAAGCGTGCCAAACCCTTCATCAATAAACAAGGACTGGATGACTTGCTTCCCCGCAGCGAGATCGGACAAGCCGAGGGCCAGCGCCAGGGAGACAATGAAAGTCTCGCCGCCAGAAAGTGTACTCGTTGGCCGTCGGTTGTCGTTCTGGAACGTATCAATAATCTCTAATTCAAGGGCTTCTTTATCTAGTCGAACGGCAGCTTTATGACGCATTTGGTACCTACCGCTGATGGAGTTGAGGTGGTAATTCCCCGCTTCTACCAGGCGTTGTAAAGTCAATGTTTGGGCATATCGGCGGAATTTGGTGCCGTCCTTCTGCCCAATGAGGTTGTTGAGTGCCGCCCAGCGGTACAGCTCTTTTTCACTAGCCTGTAGCTGGGTACTGATGGCCTGGGCAGCCGCCCGACGTTCGTCATCGCGGGTGATCTCTCCCTTAAGCGCTCCGACCAATTGTTCGTTTTCGGCATAGGAGACTTCGTCTTTAGCAAGGTCCGCAGTTAATTGTTCAACGGGCGGCAGCTCCTTCACGATGGCCGATAATTCGGCCCGTCGAGCCATGGTTTGCTCTACGCGGGCACGGCAAACTTTCAACGCCTGCTCTTTTTCAGTAAGTTCCTTACGCAACGCTTCTTCTTCCTCCAATGGAAGCAATTCTCTGCAGCCTTCAGGTAAATCCGAAAAATCAACACCCGCCAGTAACGCATCAAGTTTATCCGACAGGGTTTTCATCTGCTCTTCCACCAGCTTAAGATCGTCCCGCCGGGCGTTACGGGTTGTCTCAGCAGCTGTTTTTTGTTGGCCAATGCGGTCGGCTTCGGCGCGACTACTGTCCGTCTGACCCTGAAGCTTTTTATCGTGCGCCGCCAGCATTTCCCGACATTTCTGCACGGTGTAGGCACCAATCAGGCCGTCTTTTTTAAGCCGTAGTTCCTTCAGTCCCTCTACTGTTACTAAACTACTTGCCTTCAGGGCTTTCAGATCAGCAGAGACTTTACCCTGATGGGTAGCATACATGGCCAGCGATTGCTGGATCGATACCATTCGCTGCAGGTCACCACGAAGTTGACGCAACGTTTTCAGCCTTCCGGTAGCCGTTTCCAATTGCTTGGCAGCAGTTTTAAGCGCAGCGGCCAAATCTGGCAATACTGGTGGTTCGCCGGGAGGTAAAAGGCCAGCTACCTGCTCGCTCAAACCAGTGACGGTAGCCTCTGCTCCGGCAAAAACACTTGCCGCATTTTGTACTGCCTTATTTTTCAGGGCCAACTCCGCCTTTGCTTCCTCCAGGGTCTTTCTGGCCAGTTCAACGTCCCGTCTGGCGAGGGAAATTTCAGCGTCTTCTACTGGTTCAAAATCAACGAGGGCCGGGTGTTCTGTAGCGCCACAAACCGGACAGGCTTCCCCTTCCGGCAGGGTGCTGCGCAGGTGATCCAGGTTTTGAGTTTGCTCCTTACGGCGCAGGTCTTTCTCCCGAAGTGCGCAGGTTTCCTCTGCCAACTGTTGCGATTTCTGGGCAACTAACCGGGCTTCAGTCGCCGCTACCTGTACCTGGTTCGCCTTATTCAAGGCCGCATTTGCCCCCTCCAGTTTACCCGTTGCAGTTTGGTAAAGCGTCCAGGCCTTAAGCATATGGACACGTTCATCAAGTTTTGGCTGCTGGGTTTCAAGTGCTGCAAGTTCAGCTTCAAGGGTCGCTGGTTCAGCATTCCCCGTTTTCTGCCGTAATGTGGCCAGTTCTCGCTCCGTAGCAGTCTGCTTAAGTCGCAGTTCTTCCGCTTCCTTCTCCAATTCAGCCAGGCGGGCTTTTTCTTTATTACCCGCTCCCTGAAGCTCAGCAATTTGACGCTCCAGCGCCTCAGCCTGCTCTAAGGTTTGCAATTTAGACGGTCGTTCAGCCAGATGCTTTTCGAGTTTTAACGTCGCAGCTTTCACTGCATCGAGCGTACGTTTTACTGCTGGTTCCAGCGTTTTCAGCGTAGCTTCAGCTGCGGCCAATTGTGCAGCAACCGTTGCTTTACTTTTCTTCAGGCCATCCATTTTCGCCAAAGGATCACGCAGGGGCTGCAGGCGCAGACTGGCGGACAGCGCGTTACGTTTGGGAGTCATGGATACCCACTCCGTTTCCAGCGCAGCAACTTGCTTTTGCTCGGTTTCCAGCAGGGCAGTTTGCTCCGTATGGCGGCGATGGCTTTCCAGCGCTTCCCGGCTACTTTTCAGGCGCGGCCGCAGGTACAGGGAGGTTTGCCCGGCCTGCTTGAGCTGATCGGCTAATACCTTCCGGTCTTCGGTGGAGAGCGGAGGTTGCAGCTCCAGCTGGTTTTTAAGGGCCAGGTAATCGTCGTTGGCTAGCTTATGCCTGAGGAATGCCGCTTCACTGATCTGGCTGTAGATTTCCGTCCCGGTGATGCGCTCCAACACCCCGGAACGTTCGCTGACGTCGGATTCCAGGAACCGGGCAAACTGCCCCTGCGTCAGCATGACGGAACGGACGAACCGCCCGTAATCCAGGCCCAGTATTTCTTCCGTTCGTTCGTTGACGCCGCGTAGGCCGTCCGCATTGTCGACGGGCTGGTATTCTCCAGCGACTTCGTTCCATTCGCTAAGGGAACGTTCGGCAGTCTGGAGTTTGCCGTCAGCTTTGGATCGTGCCCGGCGGCGCTCCCACCGGCTGAGGTAGCGGCCGTGGTCGTTGCTGAATTCTACTTCAGCGAAGCAGTCTCCCGTTCCGTGGCTCATCACTTCGTTGCCGTAGCGGTCGCGTTCGGTGCGGCCGTACAGGGCCAGGGTTATGGCGTCGAGGATGGAGGTTTTACCGGCCCCGGTGGGGCCGACGATGGCGTACAGACCGCTGGAGGCCAGCGGCTCTTCCAGAAAGTCCACCGACTGATCCCCGCTCAGCGAGTTCAGGTTCCGAATACCGATGCGTAGTAGTTTCATTCGGTGGCGGCTTCGGTTTCGTTCATCCAGTTCCGCAATTCGCGGAAACTAGAAAGGAGGTTGTCGTAGTCTTCACGTTTTTCTTCCCCTTCTCCGTTGTGGCAGAGCTGATAGAAAACGTCTTCGGGGTCCAGTTCACTAAGGTTTCTGGTGGTCAGTTTGGGGGCGGCGGAGGCAGCAGCAGGTCGGACCAGGCTTGTCCTCAGGATTTCTGGACGGGGAAAGTCCTCGGTTGGTTCTCCGGCGGTGATGACCGCCTGCAACTCTTCCCGTAAGAGCGGTAAAGGATGAGCGGTCTCCACCCTGACTTCTACCCAGGGCGCAAGTTGACCGGAGTCCGTCGCTTTTTCAATCAACGTCAGAGCGCGTAGCTCAGTCAATACTTCCTCGGCAGTACCACGGATACTCTTTAGTTCTCTGAACCGCGGCAGGGTGATTTTCTGTACCTCGATGTTTTCACCTGCTTCGTTTAAATCAAAAACGCACACCGATTGCGGCTGTCGCGCTTCTCCGAAAGTGAGTGGTACGAGGCTACCAGAATAGCGCACGTTCTCCTTCCCCCCTACCCTTTGGGCCTGGTGGATGTGGCCAAGTGCTACGTAGTCAAAACAAGCAGGGAATTGCCCAGCTTCGATGTTATTCTTGTCGGCGAGGTAAATGTGGGAAGCCTTGTCTTCCGCATCCTCCGAGCCTGCGGCGAAGAGGTGGCCGGTGGCCAGGATAGGAATTTTGGTGTTACCCCGTCGGGCTTCCACTGCAGCGCCAATGTCTTGGTAATGCGTAAGGATGGCCGCCCGCATGCGTTGCTTGCGGTCTTCGGGGGACTCTCCGGCAATGCTGTACTTGAGGTCCTTGTCCCTTAGGTAAGGAACTGCCGCTACTAGCACGGCTCCTTTACGCTCCCCCTTTGCACCTGCGGCCCCGCCCACCTCCGAAGGACGGAGCGAAGCTACATCAAGCATAAACACCTGGTCGTTGATGTCCGATTTAGCCCCACCCACAACGTGCAGGTTGAGGTGCCGCATCAGCTCCGCAGGCGCGTCGAGCAGGGATGGGCTGTCGTGATTGCCCCCAACGATCACCGCCGCTTTGCAGCAAGTTCGTTGCAGTTCTCCCAGGAAGTTGTAGTACAACCCCCGCGCCGTATTCGACGGATTCATCGTATCGAATATGTCTCCGGCCACGACTAGTAACTCTACCTTCTGCTCCTCGATTACGTCGAGCAACCAGGCCAGTGCCGCGCGGTGCTCGGCCGTCCGGTCCCGCTCGTAGAGGCGATGGCCGAGGTGCCAGTCTGAGGTGTGGAGGATGCGCAAAGTGAATGGAAGAATAAAGGAAGGAGTGAATAAAAGTGGATTGGGCCGAAGATAGTTAATCAATGATAAGAGGCTTACCTTAGGCCAGGGGTTTCTAAAAAATATCACACCACATGAACTGTAGCACATTCATTGTTCTCCTCCCTCTTTTACTTTGTATTTTTTCATGTTCTGAAAAAGACAAGAATCCGAAAAATCCCAACATTATTTACGTATTGGCCGATGATATGGGCTACGGTGATGTATCGGCACTAAATCCGGCAGGAAAAATCAGGACGCCGCACTTAGATCAAATGGCTGCGGAAGGAATGATCTTTACGGATGCCCATACCTCTTCCTCCGTTTGCACACCAACACGATACGGTATTCTTACCGGAAGATATAACTGGAGAAGCAGGCTCAAAAAATCAGTCCTGACGGGAAAATCAAAAGCACTCATCCCTTCCAGTCGAACAACAGTCGCCTCGATGCTAAAAAACAACGGGTACCAAACCGCTTTCATCGGCAAGTGGCATTTGGGCTGGGATTGGGGGATGAAAGAGGCTGTTGACAGCAGTGGTACGGGGTGGAGTAAAGAAGATTTTGACATCATTGATTTCACCAAACCCGTAACTAATACGCCAAACGATTTGGGGTTCAACTATGCTTATGGTCACTCAGGATCTTTAGATATGGCCCCTTACGTGTACGTGGAAAATGGAAGAGCCACCGCGCTGCCCGATACAATCACCGTCAATACGGGCAAGTACTCCTGGTGGAGAGAGGGGCCAACGAGTCCCGATTTTATTCATGAGGACGTCACGCCTAATTTTTTCCGCAAGGCGAATAAATACGTTACCGAAAAAGCTCAGGAAGGCGCTCCCTTCTTCCTCTATCTCGCCTTACCCTCTCCTCACACGCCCATCCTGCCCTCCGAAGCGTGGCGTGGAAAAAGTGGGTTAAATCCCTACGGAGATTTTGTGATGATGATAGACGACTATATGGGACAACTTGAAAGCGTACTAAAACAAGCTGGCGTTGAAGACAATACCATCATTGTTTTTACCAGCGACAATGGTTGTTCTCCGGCAGCAAAAATCGATGAACTGGAGGAAAAGGGCCATAAGCCAAGCTACGGTTACAGAGGACATAAAGCGGACATTTTTGAAGGTGGACACCGCGTTCCCTTCCTGGTCAAATGGCCGGCAAAGATTGCAGCGGCTTCCATTAGTGATCAGCCCATCTGCACGACCGATTTGATGGCTACGCTGGCGGAAGTCGTCGGGTACAGGCTAAAAGACAACGAGGGAGAAGATAGTCATTCCATGCTTTCATTTCTAGAACAAAACAGTGCCGCAAAGTCAAAAAGACCAGCCATTGTACATCATTCCATTAATGGAAGCTTTGCCATCAGAGAAGGTCCTTGGAAATTAATTATGGCCGCTGGATCTGGTGGCTGGAGTTTTCCCCGGCTTCCGCAAGACAAGGCTGTCATCGACACCTTGCCCGAATTACAATTATACAATTTGGACACCGACCCCGGAGAAACGGAAAATTTACAAGCAGAATATCCCGAGATCGTCATTGAACTTAAAGCGTTACTGACCAGGTATATTCTTGATGGACGAAGCACGCCGGGGCTGCCGCAAAAAAACGATCCAATTGACTTTGAATGGACACAGATTGGGTTTATTGAGCGTCTTGGGTAAACCCGGGCAACACTACTCCCCATTAACAAACCGCTCGTGGTTCTTATTACTCAGGTAGTAAGTCGGATAATCCCCTCGAGGGATTAGTTTCATGCCCTTAGTTGCTCCCGTAAACTCGTAAGTATCAGCCTTAAAGGTACCTCCGCCGCCTACCTGTACGCTGACTTCCAACCGGCGGTACTGATCGTCGGGCTCACCGGTTACACTTTCGTAGGCATCCAACATTTCTATGGTCTGTGCTTTGTTATCGGCGTTCAGGAGGTAGAGTTCTCCGATTACCTTTTCTTCGCCTCCGGTGACAAAACCGGGGTACATCCCGAGATCATACAATTTACCGGTGGTTGTTGCCTTACCAATGAGGGTTGCCCGACGCCGGAGAAACTTACTCATCGAGCTCGGAATATTACTCAGTAGGGTACCGTAAACGAAGAGGTGCATAGCAGTTGTCTGTTTATGGGGGTTATTAAGAGCGTGTCTAATTACCAAACCGTGTCAACAATCACTTAGTTGGTTTTGATCGGAATCCAGATTTGTTCTTCTGCGTCGGGCGCCATTGGCTGGTATCCTTCCGGCATGATTTCAAAGTGCGGCCGGTCGTCGAGTTGATAACCCGAAAAAGGGAGCCATTGCTGAAAGATGTACCCGAATACACGGGCCACATCCGAAGCAGGCCCCTTGTGCTCGAAACAAGCATACAGCCCACCAGTCAAATGGAAAGAGTGGAATCCCGCCTGTTCCGTCTGAGCGCCATCAATCTCCACTGCCGCCCATTTCGTAAAGACGGTGGTTGGGCCAAAAGTTAAAAAATCAAGCCCCGGTTCATAGACTCGTAGATCGTACACCCTTTTATCCGTTCGTCCCATAATGGTGTTTCGCTGCGGCATAAAACCTTGGAACAAAGACCGGGTCTGGTCATTGGCCAAGGACATTTCCTGAGAATGGCCGACCAGGGTTGTGGGGGGGAGGTTGATTATTTGGGGTGGCATGGTTGAGCGTTTGGTGTTGAATCGTTATAACGGACGGAGTGTCTTCTAACCTGTGGTCTCTGGTCTATGATGACCACGTAGTGGTAGACCTTTTATTTGCCCTGGGAGAAAGATCGCAAAGCGTTCTTTTACCCAGGGCTCTAGATAGGCCAGAACCTTAGTGGCGCTCCGCGCCATCTATATTACGGCACGTTCTTCACCCCGGATTCCGGTCGCGCAGCGACCCACATCCGGGGTTACTCAGGGTGGACTCCTACGGAGTCGCTTAAGGTTTTACACTACCGCACCATCTCCCGAGCCCGCATAGCCCGCACAAACTGTATCTGTACATAATCAAGGCTTCCAGCACCGTATTTTTTATTGACATATTCACAGATAACCTTCATCCCCAAGCCCTCTTTTGGCAAAGCAGCAATCGCTTCATCCATCCAGTCCGGAGCATTAATCTTAAAGAATTTGGTTGGGTCCAACTCAGGCGCTAAATCCTCTGCATAACATTTGGCTAAGTGCCCCAGCACGGTATTCCTGGAAATTTTCCGGCGGCTTGCGATTTCTTCTACCGTTTCACCAGTAGCATACGCCTGGTAGGTCGCCTCATGAGAAGACAAATCTCCTCGCTGTTCCTTGTCTTCTCTTCTGACGTGCTTTTTGATGACCGCCATGAACTGATCGCCAAAACGGTGGAGCTTCCGCTCCCCCACGCCACTGATGCGGCCCATCTCTGCATCGGTCACCGGTTTTTGGGACACCATTTCGTGGAGGGTAGCATCGTTGAACACCAGATAAGGCGGTATGCCAAATTCCCGGGCCAGCGTCTTACGCACCTCCCGGAGTTCATCAAATAAGCCAAGGCGCTCCCGTTTAACGGTGGCCCGTTGTTTGGTCTTTTTCTCTTCCTGGGCACGGCGGGCTTTAATGGTGGCCATCTTCACCAGTTCCACCTTTGCGCCTTCAAAAAGTACCCGCCTGGCGGCGGGTGCCAATTTGATTTTTCCATAGTCTTCGTGGGCTACGTAGAGGTAGCCCAGGCTGATGAGTTGGTTGAAATACTGGTTCCAGTCAAAGGTAGAAGTATCCCGCCCTGCGCCGTAAGTCTTGATTTGATCGTATTGGCGGTTACGGATCTCGGCGCGGGCGGAGCCGCGCAGCACATCAATGACCATGCCCATACCGACGCTCTCCCTGAGGCGGGCTACGGCACTAAGCGCCTTCTGCGCCAACACCGTTCCGTCGAAATGCTCGGGTGGATTGGCGCAGATGTCGCAGTTTCCGCAGTTTTCAGCGTGGTCTTCGCTGAAGTAGTTGAGGAGAATGCGTCGTCGGCAGGCGAGGCTGTCGGCGTATTCTTTCATCCGGTCCAACTTCGCGATCTGAAGCTCCGAATTCGGGTTACCACCAATCATGTCTTTCAAAGTCATGTAATCGTTGTAGGAGTAGAACAGGAGGGTATCTGCCTTGGCGCCATCCCGGCCAGCCCGGCCAATTTCCTGGTAGTAATTCTCCAGGTTCTTCGGCAGGGAATAGTGAATGACCCAGCGGACATTACTTTTATCAATCCCCATGCCGAAGGCAATGGTAGCGCAGACGATCAGGGTCTTATCGTTGATGAAATCCGACTGTACGGTGGCCCGACGCTCTCCCGTAAGACCAGCGTGGTAGGCCTCGGCGTTGTAACCAGCTTCCCGGAGTTTTTCGGCCAGGCTTTCGGTTTGCTTGCGGCTCAGGCAATAGACGATGCCTGCCTGGTCGGGCCTTTGCCGGAGGAAATTGATGATCTGTTCCCGGCGCTGCCGGCCGGGCCGGACGGCCAGCGAAAGGTTAGGTCGGTTGAAGCTGGCGATGTGTTGTTCCGAATCGGGAATGCCAAGCTGCTCGGCCATATCGCGACGGGTGAGGCGATCAGCAGTTGCCGTCAGTGCCATAATGGGCGTATCCGGAAAGGCTTTTTTGAGCCCTTTCAATCTGGTGTACTCCGGCCGGAAGTCGTGGCCCCAAGCCGAAATACAGTGGGCCTCATCAATGGCAAAGAGGCAAATGTTGCGTCGTTTCAGAAAAGTAAAAAAGCCATTAGACAGCAGTTTCTCAGGGCTGACGTATAGTAGGTGCAGTTCACCATTTTCGTAAGCATTTTGCACCTTCATGCTGTCGGTGCCCGCCTGGCTAGAATTGAGGAAGGCAGCACGAATGCCAACGGCGTTCAGGCCATCCACCTGGTCCTTCATCAAAGAAATGAGCGGGCTGACAACGACGACCGTTCCGTTCATCGTTACGGCAGGAATCTGAAAGCACATTGATTTCCCGCCCCCCGTGGGCATCAACACAATGCTGTCTTCTCCCCGGAAGGTATTCTCAATGATCTTCAGCTGCAAGGGCCGAAAATCATCATAACCGAAGTATTTCTTGAGGGCCGTGCGGGCTAGTTCGGGGGTCATAGATTGTAAAAGACTGCTGTTGACGCAAATATGGGTAAAATAATTCTAATCGTTACGAAATGTTTAATATTTTAGATTTCACGCATTGCACAAGCCAGTCAAATAGCGGGGAAAGAACATTTAGTCGTGCTCACGAACTTTCCCGTACTTTCCTTTGGCCCTCTCCTCTACCCCTTCGTAACTTTGAGGTAACAATGGCAGATCGTAAATTTAAACGGCAAATTGCCCAGCTGGAAAAAGCTGGAAATGATGACTTCCTTCTCATTTTGACGGGGGGAGCAGGTGCCTTTGCGACCCATGAATTGCACCAACTGCTTCGCAGGATAAAGGTAAAAACAAGGCAAATCGGAAAATTGCGTGTAACCATGTTTAAGGTTGGCCTTTGTATCCCCTTCCTGATGTTTGCTGCCTTCGCTGCCTCCCTGGCCAGCCTGAGAAGCCTCGTTGGGTTCTTTCTGATGGCCATTCCTGCTTGCCTTATTCTGCTGGTGGCCGCTCAAATACATGCTGGAAAGAGCTTCAGCTGTTACGACAGGGCTAAGCGGTTACGTTGCATCATTCAACAGGAGCTGGAACGACGACGGAATAGTTCTATGGTTTAGAGCTTATCTTTCGGGAGCACACATTTTACTGGCGCGGCCGCAGGATGCAGACTTAGTTTATTAAGGAGCAGTGTACACCACCGAAATTTGCTTCGACGAACGTTTGGGGAACCGAACTTTGCTCGAACCTTTCTTTGCACCTGCGGCCCCGCCCAGCTTATGCTCACCCTACAACCTAGCCCTATGCGATTATTTACGCTCCTTCTTCTCTTGTTGTCCTCCCTACTGCCCGCCCAACGCAGCTTGCAGGGTATGCTGACGGATGCCAGTACCGGCGAGCCCCTGTCTTACACCTATGTCTTTCTGGAGAAAGATCAGCAACAAGGCGTCATCAGCAACGAACGGGGAGAATACCAAATTACGCTAGACAGCACCCAAATGACCGGCCGGCTGGTGTTCAGCTTAATGAGCTACCAAACGCATTACCTGCGGCTGGCCGACCTGGAACCAGACCAAACCCATTATAACCTACAGCTCAGCACGTCCTTTCTGGAGTTACAAGAAATTGTCATTCTATCCGATATCGGCCTGCGGACCATCGTGGAAAGCGCCCTGGCCAACATCCCCAACATCTACGGGACTAAAGATTATCTGCTAAAGGGTTACTTCCGAAAATATGACATTGACAACCAGGAATACGCCCAACTGGTAGAAGCAATGGTCACCATCAAAGATGAAACCTACGACGACCCCGAGCGCGGCGTCAAAGCCTGGATCGATGAGTTTCGGATGAGCGATTATACCGGTACGGGGCAGGAACGATTTCAGACGCGGAAGAACAAACAACATGCACTTTTGGGTGGCTACCCTAACCCAATGAACGGAATCCGAAGCCACCATTTACATTGGGTAACCTCAATTACTGGAGGGCATGACAACCTCCGTTTCACCAATCGGGGTGAATACCTGGAAGGCAAAGACACCCTGATCCGGATTGCTTACAACTGGGACCTGAAAGCCATCGGTGCCAACGCTGAACAACAAGCCCGGTTGAGCGACTACTTCACCGGTGAAGTCCTCATCAACCGCACCGAAAACGCCATCCTGCGGAATACCCAGGGCAACGCAGGTAAAGGCTTTTTCAGCGATGCCGTCTACCAGAAAGTAAACGGAAAATATTACCTAAAACAACTCTCCCGAGGAGGGAAACTCAGGTACGATTCGCTACAGCAGTCCCACTTCTACCAAAGCATTCTTTACGTTACCGACGTAATTACGGAGGCCAAACAAAAGAAAGCTTACCGGAAGGGTAACCGTATCAACGACGAATTGACCCTGGAGGACGTCAGAACACCCTACGACCCGAAATTCTGGGCGGCGAACCCGATGATGGTCAAGCTACCAGCGCCTGCGGCGCTGGAGATCGGGCTGTCTCGGCTACGCAGTCTGGAGGAACAGTTTCGGGGGAATGCGCGGAAGGTGGTTAAGGAATAATTCCGCTAAAACCACCTGTTTGTACTAGTACGGCATCTTGCCAAAGACCTTAGTACGACGTTGATTACTTGTCGAACAACTCCATGTTGCAGGATGTTCCGGCACCGGAAATGATGCAAGCAGCGTTTGAGCGGATGCAGGAATTGCTTGTGCGAAAGAAGAAGAATTAATCGCTATGCCGGACGCAAAGCAGCCACCACCCGTTCCGCCAAACCATCCCGGGTACTGAGGGAAAGCTGTACCCGCTTCACCTCACTCTCGTGGGTTTCCGCAAAGGCTGCCCAAACGTGGTAATTCCCCACCTCGTCCCGGTCGCAATAAACGCCCAGTGGCATGGAGCAACCTCCTTCCATCATTGACAATACGGTCCGTTCTACATTGGTACACTCTCCTACCGTTACGTTATGTAGCGGGGCAAGTTGTTTGCGTATAGGAATCGCATCCTTTCGGGTCTGGATGGCCATCACCCCCTGACCAGGCGCTGGTACAAACTCCTTCGGACTGGGCCGAACGACGACCATATCGGACAAGTCCAGTTCCAGTCTTTCCAGACCGGCAGCTGCGAGGACTACCGCGTCGAGTTCGCCGGAGCGGGCTTTTTCAAGGCGGGTAGGAACGTTCCCACGGATGTCCACGGGCACCAACCCTGGATGCAATTCGCGCAGTTGCGCCTTACGACGGTTAGAGGAAGTACCGACGGTGGCCCCGTCGGCCAGCCGAAACGGCTTACCCGCTACGGCTTTGTCTTTATGGATCAGGATGACGTCCCGAACATCCGCGCGGTAACTCAATGCTGCCAGGGTCAGGCCTTCTGGCTGGGCCGTTGGCATATCTTTAAGGCTGTGAACGGCCAGGTCGATGTCTCCGGCCAGCAAGTGGTCTTCGATCTCCTTGGTGAAGAAGCCTTTGCCTTCCAGTTTATCGAAACCAAGGTGCTGGATTTTATCTCCCTGCGTCTTGATGATCTTCAGCTCGGAATCAATACCGAGGTCTTTTAGTTGTGCCTGGACGAAGTGGGCTTGCCAGAGGGCTAGTCTTGAACCGCGGGTTCCTATGATCATGGTCTATGCTTTGTGGAAGAGGGGGCTGCGCCCCGGTGGATGATGTCTCGGGGCTGCGCCCCGGTGGGTGATGTCCCAGGGCTAGGCCCTGGTAGGAGAAGGTCCGGGGCTGCGCCCCAGTGGATGGTGTGTCCCAGGGAGCACCCCGGTGGATGATGTCCCAGGGCTGCACCCCGGTGGATCGTGTCCCAGGGCTGCGCCCCAGTGGATGATGTCCCAGGACTACGCCCCGGGGAGGGCTTCCCCGGACTTCGCCCGATGCTGCGCATCGTGGCTTCGTCCGGGGTTAAAACGATTCGATCCCTCCGGGATCATCAGGCCGGTCTAGAAGTCCGCCGACTTAGGCGACCGAGGGAAAGGAATCACGTCTCGAATATTCGTCATTCCGGTAACGAACATGACCATGCGCTCGAAGCCAAGGCCGAAGCCCGCGTGCGGGCAGCCGCCGAAGGTCCGCAACTGGAGGTACCAGGCGAGTTCGTCTTCGTGCACGTCCATTTCTTTCATCCGGGCGCGGAGCACGTCTTCACGTTCTTCGCGTTGGGAGCCACCGACCATTTCGCCGATGTAGGGAAAGAGGATGTCCATGGCAGCAACGGTTTCGTTATCATCGTTGAGGCGCATGTAGAAGGCCTTGAAACTTTTGGGGTAATCGCGAACGATGACCGGCTTCTTGAAGTGCTTCTCCACCAGCCAGCGCTCGTGCTCGGCCTGCAGGTCGGTCCCCCACTCTACCGGAAATTCAAATTTCTTCTTCTTGTAAGGCTTACTGCGTTGAATAAGGTTGATCGCCTCGGTGTAGGTAATCCGGGCAAAATCATCCTTGACGGTGAACTCCAGCATTTCGATGAGGCCCATGGGCCGGCGCAGTTCGGCCTTCATGTTCTTCTCGGCCTGCTTGATGCGGGCGTCGAGGAATTCCAGGTCGGCGCGGTAGTTGTCCAGGCAGTGGTTAATGAGGTACTTGAGGTAGTCCTCGGCCAAGTCCTGGTTGTTGTCGATATCGGCGAAGGCAATCTCCGGCTCAATCATCCAGAATTCGGAGAGGTGACGGCTGGTGTGGCTGTTCTCCGCCCGGAAGGTAGGGCCGAAGGTGTAGACTTTGCCCATGGCCATGGCACCGATTTCGGCTTGCAGCTGACCGGAGACGGTCAGGTGAGTGCCTTTACCGAAGAAATCCTGGCTATAGTCAACGTTACCGTCCTCGTCGCGTGGGGGGGCAGCAGGGTCGAGGGTGGTCACGCGGAACATTTCTCCGGCGCCTTCGGCGTCGTTGCCCGTGATGATGGGCGTATGGAGGTTGTAGAAGTTCCGGTCGTTGAAGTACTTGTTGGTGGCGAAAGCCAGTGCGTGGCTTAAGCGGAAGACGGTACTGAAAGTGTTGGTCCGCATCCGGAACTGGGCGTTCTCACGCAGGAACTCCATACTCTGGGCCTTGGCCTGCAGCGGATACTGGCTCAGGTCGGTCGGGCCATAAATAGTGATTTCCTTGGCGATCACTTCTACGGACTGCCCGGCGCCCTGGCTTTCAACCAATTCTCCCGTCACGCCGACACAGGCGTGAAAGCCAATGGCGCGAATGGTCTGTTCGGGAAAATCTTCTCCATTGACCACTACCTGAAGGGTTTCCGGGCCGGAACCGTCGTTAAGGACCATGAACCGATTACCACGCCAGGCGCGTACCCAGCCCATGACGGTAACGGAGGTACCGATGGGTGGTGTTTGGAGTAGGGTGGAAATTTCCTGACGATGGATCATGCTACTTAATTCTTTGAGGGCGCGAAGTTACGTGTTATGTAGGCAATCAGGAAATGGGTTTGTGTCATGGAAAAGTTTTGTTTTGGGGCGGGTATTTAACCACTAAGCCACTTAGACATTTAGTCCTACGCTAAGAAAATCAGGAAGAGGAGCAACAGCATCAGGCGCGGCCGCAGGTGCAAGGAAAAGATTAGGAAGCAAGGCAATGGAGTTAAGCATTTATCCAGATCGGGAAGAATTGAGCCATCTACGGGAAAAATGCACGAAGAACAGGGCCGGCTGTCCTCCCCAACTTTGCACCATAACGTCACCCGGCACCCGCGTCCGCGCCCAAGTCCTACATCAAATCCTAACAATGCACCTTCGTTTCTTCTTAATCATCTTCCTTTCCGGTCTGTCTTTTTCGCTCAGTGCCACCTCCATATTCGATCAACTGCAGGAAGCCGCAGGAGAGGAGCCGTTAGCGATCAACCTTACGGTAGCACTCGATAGCCTTGTGTCACCGGGGAGCCATCCTTGCCCTGATTACTTCCAGCGCCCTTCCGTCATCGCAAAAGCGCCCGCTCACCAGGTTCGTAGACTCCTTTTATGATGACATCAATCATTATCGGGAACACGATATGACGATGCTCTACGGGAAATTACGCGGTTTGCAGGCCGGCTTCATCCCGGCCGGGGCGATGGCGGAGGATTTTGAGGCGATGGAGGAATAGGAGAAAAGGGTTCGTTTACTCCTTTCGGTCAGTAAAATGGTTCAATGGCACCAATACTGGGTTTACGTTTGAGGGGATGGCCCAGAATGTCAGTTGCCAACCGGAGTGGCTGCCAAAGCCCTAAACTGTCATTGGACAGCTGTCTGATCACGATCCCTTTTCTCTTGATGAGCTTTGTGTGCTGTGGGACATAGTCCTCCAGATTTACACCGCCAGCATTCCTAAAGCCAGGGTCCCCAAACCTGGGCCGTTCATCCTTAAGCATAGCGTCACTCGGCCAGCTTCCCTGATCGAGAAATAAATTGTTCCAGAATACGAGGTTTTCAACAAGTTGATCACTTCCTTTATCCGGCTTATACTGATCCCCCAAAACGCTTTTAGCGCCAGCTTTCAGGTAAAAGATATTATTGGCGATCAATACGCTTTTTGTGCTTTTATCGATGGCTATTTTCGCCACCAACGAGGCGTCACAGTAAATGGTATTATTGTAGAAATAGAAATTCTCCGGTCCTTTTCGCTTTTGGCCCCGCCCCCGATAGCCACTCAGCCAGAAGACCTTTCCTTCCTGGAAAGCACCGTCTACGCCCTTAATACGGAAGCCGTCATTGATGCTCACATTATATCGATAAGCACAGTTGTAAGTATTGCCAAGTACCTCACAAAAACCTCCGGCATTATGGGCGCTGAGGTTGTACTGCAGGATGATATTGTCGCAGTTAAAATCGATATGAGCACCGGCGGAGTCCCCGGGGCCATTAGCGTGCAAAAAGGCGTTCCTTTCAATCAGTACCCTGGAGCTTCCCCAGGTCCACAGGCCACTTCCCCTACCCCATTTCCGACCATCATCCTTGCTTCCGGAATAGCTCACCTTATTGTTGCGTACGTAAACATCTTGCACCCCCGACATTTGAATGCCGGGACCACCAGTTTGGTAAACTTCATTACCCGTCAGGTTGATGTGGCGGATATTCTTAGCTCTCCCCGTCAGCTTGATTCCGGTATGAGAAACATTCGTGATCAGGCAGTTTTCAATAGCAACGGCTTCAATTGAGTCATTTACGTCCTGATTAATTATCCGGACACCCCACCCATAACGTTGGGTTCCGTTAGCCGTCCGGACTTCATTCTCCCCCCTGGTAAAGCCTACATTCTCGAAGAAAACATCAGTAATTTTCAGTTTATCCAACCTGATGTTACCAGTCTTCTCATCCACCTTGTTAGTAATCAGAACACCACAGCGCATGCTATAGTCCATTTCGTCACCTGGGGAATACCCCTCTCCTCGTAGCCGGATATTGGAGAGTTGGACGAAACTAGATCCTTTGAGGAGTATGCCATTAGCTTGTCCCTTGAAGTCAATCAGTGCTGGCACGAGGTCTTCCTCACCGTTTAGAGCTACCGTAGTTATGGTTATTGCCCGATCCGCATCACCATGTTGGCCGATTAATTTTAGCGAACCGGAGTAGGTTTCGCCGGAAGCTAGCAACAATCTATCACCCGGTCGGAAATTGATCCTGGAGGCACGCTCCAACGTCTGAAAAGCCAGTTGCGCTGACCTCCCGGAATGCGCATCATTTCCGGTTTGTGGATGTACGTAGTAGTCGGTACTAAAAAGCGCCTCCTGTGGGCAGCAAAACAGAAAGACCAAAAGGAGGTGTTGGAGCGTGGGCATAACGGCGGGTGCATTAGAAAGTAGAAAGATACGTCCGTTCTAGCCGCTCCGGCTCCAACCT
>JBGCFZ010000536.1:0-5027 GCA_045110355.1 Lewinella sp.
CACTAGGTGCTGGTGGATTTTAGTGGCTGGCAAGGCGCTCAAACCGGAGCTTAGCCGTAGCTAAGTGAGGATTTGAGCAACGTAGCCAGCCGCTAATAGCCGCCGCAGATATGTGTCGTAATTGGCTTGACTAAGCACTAGTGCTCTGTCAAGCCGATCTTGTCACATTAACTGCGGCGTCTTTTACCCGCTGGCTGCGTTGCTTGAATCCTCATTTAGCTACGGCTAAGCTCCGGTTTGAGCGCCTTGCCAGCCACTAAAATCCACCAGCACCTAGTGTGTCATAATTGACCTGACTAAGCACTAGCTGGCGCAGCCAGGCTGTCGGGTTGTCGAGTTATCAAGTTGTCAACCGCCCGTCCGATGGATTCTTTGTCGTTTGCGACGAAGGAGTAAAAACGGTAATGTCCGTCTGACGGGGGTGGAGCTAGGTTTTATAAGCCGTCAGGCAAACTTCTGTCCGGCTCCGCCAGGTCAAAAGGATTTGTCGGACGGCCTGACAACCTGATACCCCGACAACCTGATACCCCGACAACTTGACAACCCGACAACTCGCTACTCGCTCCGCGAGTTCGACTTCCCGCAACACACACGACTTTTCCATCACCTCCACTTTCTTACCTTTGCCAGCCAGATATAAACCAATTATGATCAGACTTTTATCGCTGGCGATAGCCCTTTGCTGCGCCCTGAGCCTCGCCGCTCAATCCTCCGCTTTCGAATTTTCCGGCACCGTAGCCGTAGCGAGTGGAATTGACGAGGTACGTACGACGACCGTTGACCTTAACCATTTGCGGAAAACATTACTAAAGGCCCCACTTGAATTCCAGGGCCTGAAGAGCACTACTACCGTTAGCCTACCACTCCCGAACGGCGATTATGCGGACTTTACCGTTTACAACAGTCCGCTGCAAACTACGCATCCAGAATTGGGCGGCTTCAAGGTTTTCGGCCCCTGGGGTAGTGGAAGGATTTCGACCTCCCCAACCGGCATTTCTGTGGTAGCACGTGGACCCAATGGCTTTTTCATCATTGATCCGATCGAGGAGCAACCGGGGCAGTATCGCGTGTCTGAATACGGCGACTTCATGGCCATGCTTAATGAAAGCCAGGGAGCATTGTCTTGTGGTTATGATGATAATCATATGCCGGACTACAGTGATATGGACATCGACCCGGACATGATTGAGCTGGGCGCGGCCGCAGGTGCAACGGAAGGTTTGAAAGCAGGCAACGAAGCCCGCGAGTTGCGCGTTTATGACCTGATCGTAACGTGTACCGGAGAATTTGCCCGTGACAATGGCGGCACCGTTGCCGGTGTTAGCCGAGCGTTCAACGACATGGCAAACACCATTAACAGCATTTTCGAAAGTGAAATTGGTATTCGGATGAACCTGATCATTCTGGATACCCTCATTTTTCTGGACCCCAACCTCGATCCTTTCAACAATGCCACTTTAGGTAGTGGTTTATTGGGGCAGGTACGCCCAGCCTTCGAGGCTGCAGGAGTTACCCAGGATCAATATGACCTGGGCCACATCCTTACCGTTCGTTGCTCAGATGTAGGCGGCGTGGTAAGTGGCAATGCTTGTACTGATGGAAAAGCTCGTGGTGTAACGTGTGTAAGTAATGGTAATGTGATTGGTGCTGCACTGCGCATCATGACTCACGAAGTTGCGCATCAGTTTGCCGTAAGCCATAGCTGGAATAACTGCCCCGACCCCAATCCGGACGACGAATTCAACCCCGCACCACAACGTCGTGGCCAGTCAGCCTTCGAGCCAGGATCGGGCACCACCATTATGTCTTACGCTGGTGCTTGTACCAGCATCAACAACATTGGTTTCTCGCAGTCCTATTACCACGTTGGCAGCCTGCAACAGTTTCTAACCTTCACCCGTGTGACCGGCGCCGCCGATTGTGCCACCGTGGTGGAAACCAGCAACTTTACGCCTGATGTCACTTTTGATTACACCGACGACTTCACGATTCCCATTAGCACCCCATTCCGCCTGGAAGGTGAAGCGACCGATGCTAACGGAGACGCACTGGTCTTCAATTGGGAACAATATGATCTTGGCCCGGCATCTGAAGTTGACAACCCACGTGGTAATGCACCAACCTTCCGCTCTCTTTTCCCAGTCGCCGACGGTAATGTCCGCTACTTCCCCAACCTGAACCGTATCGTCAATAACATTTCAAGCGTCACAGAAGTCTTACCCACTTATAGCCGGGACCTGACTTTCCGCCTTGTAGCCCGTGACAATAATCCCGAAGCTGGTGGCGTCGACTGGAAAGAGATTCACTTCTTCTCCGATGAAAGTGCCGGGCCGTTTGAGGTGAACAATCCTACCGAAACAGAATGGCTGGTGGGAGACTTCCAGGAAGTAACCTGGGATGTTGCCAACACCGATGTGGCCCCGGTTAACTGTAAGCGCGTAAACATTGTCCTTTCCACTGATGGCGGAAGTACTTTTGACGTGGTGCTGGTAGAAAACGTAACCAACACGGGCAGCGCCTTTGTTACCGTTCCGGCCGAGGCCCTCAGTAACGAGGCCCTCATCATGGTGGAGGCCGCAGACAATATATTCCTCAACGTAAACCGAACCAGCTTCCGGGTAGCTCCGGCAGTAGTTCCTGGTTTCACTCTGGAGCCATCAGTTCGGTTCGACAATGTCTGTTTGCCCGATGTAGTTGACATTGACCTTAACTCCGGAAGTATTCTGGATTTTGCCACACCTATTTCCCTTTCCATTGAAGAAGGTGACGTACCGGAAGGAGCATTAGTCTCTTTCTCTTCTCCTGAGCTTACGCCTGGAGCAACCGCAACGATGACTGTAGACCTCAGTGATGCCCGCTTTGGCGGCACCCTCGAGCTCACCATCATCGCCGCTGCCGAAGGGCTCGATACTGCCCGCCGCACCGTCATCCTGGACGTTACGGACAATGATTACTCCGACCTGGCAACGATTGCTCCGGCAGAAGGAACCGCTGGCATCATTCTGGCCACTAACTTCGACTGGACGGACGCCATAAATGCCGACACCTACGAAATCGAGATTGGCACTTCGCCCACTTTCAGTGAGGCGACCATTTTTGAGCGGGCTGGCGGACTTACGGAAAGTGAGTACCTCCCCGGAGAGTTTTTCGACGCTAACTCCCTTTATTTCTGGCGCATCCGACCTACCAATATTTGTGGTACCGGTGCCTGGAGTGCGCCGAACAGCTTCCGGACAATCAACAGCGCGTGTAATTCTTTCGCGCCTGGAGACCTACCGATTGGCCTGCCTGGTTCTGGCCCTGCCTTTACCCGGGAGTCCCGCATATTTATTGAACAGAGTGGTGCGATCAGCGACATCAACCTTCCGAACGTTAACATCCAGTACAACTTCGCCTCGGAGGTTACCCTTACGCTGATCAGCCCGGCGGGCACCCGAGTTACGCTCTATGAGGAAAACTGTTTCTCCACCAACAAGATTGACCTCGGTTTCGATGATGATGCGCCGATTGCCGTTAGCTGTCCGCCTGATGACCGGCGGGTATTTCAACCGCTTGGCTCTCTTGAGGACTTTAACGGTGAAGACACCTTCGGCGAATGGATACTGGAAGTTAAGGTGGGTGAAACCGGCGGGTCTGCCGGCAGCATCCAGGGCTGGCAGGTGGAATTCTGTGCTGATGTAACCGCTGTAGCTCCGCAGTCGATCAACAACATCGCTACTGAGGTACTTCCACTAGGCAGTAGTGTTATCCTCAAGGACAAGTTGAGTGTGATTAGCTCGGCCTTTAGTAATGAGTTGGTACAGTACACCCTCACTGACTTGCCAGACGCTGGCCGTCTGATGCTTTACGGTGTGGAGCTGATGGTAGGAGACACCTTCCAACAAGACGACATTAATGGCCTGGGTCTCTTCTACGAGAATACGGACGACAGCGCTGAAACCGATGATTTCGGCTTCTTAGTAACCACTCCCGATGGTGGCTACCTACCGATTACCTACCACGACATCCTCGTCACGGAGGATGCCATCACGAGCAACCGTCAGGTCAGCACCATTGATGCCGGTCTGGTTGCCTTCCCTAACCCGGTGGGTGACGTACTCAGCATCCGTTGGGAAGTAGCCCTGAACCAACAGCTGTCTCTGGAACTTTTTGACCTCAATGGCCGGATGCTTCAACGAAAAGCCGTTGCTGGCGCAGCTAAGTCCGCTTCGTTGGAAATGAGGGCCCTGCCGTCTGGTGTTTACCTCCTTCGCATTGACGGCGCGGTGCGCCGCATCGTAAAACAGTAAGCTCACCGATAATACGATTGAGTGTGCCGCCCGTAACTTCTTGACGAGGTTACGGGCGGTTTGTTTTGGGGGTTTTGGAAACTTACTCACAAGGCCAATTGGTCAAAACAACCAGTCGATCGTTGTAAGATTAGGAGCTACAGCTAAAACTTTTAAGACTTTAATAAGATACGGCAAGGCAACGAGCGAACCTTTATCCGCGTCAACAACGTAGTGGTCTGTCAACATTCCTCACTACTTTTGCGCTCCGGAACCTCTGGCCAGTTGTAAAAGCATCATTACAACCCAATACTTCCTTTACGCTTCCCCATGCTGAAAAAACTTGATTGGTACATAATTGGAAAATTTCTTCGCACCTTCTTCTTTACGGTGTTGATCTTCTCCATGGTGAGCCTGATCATCGATTTCAGTGAAAAAATCGAGCGGTTCATCGAGAGCGACATCAGCAAGATGGAAATTGCCTTCGAATACTTCCCTACCTTTTTGCTCTTCATCCTGGGGCTTCTTTGGCCCATGCTAACGATGATTGCGGTTATCTTTTTTACCGGCAGGATGGCCAATAATTCAGAGATCATCAGTATTCTGAATTCGGGGGTCAGCTTTCGGCGCTTCTTGCGTCCTTATATGGTGTCGGCGGGATTCCTGGCTTTGCTATATGTAATTGGCATCAACTATGTCATTCCATTGGGAAACGCCCACCGTACAGAATTAGAAAGGGTATACTTCAATCGGAACCGG
>JBGCFZ010000537.1:0-6201 GCA_045110355.1 Lewinella sp.
TTTCAGCGGCGAAGACGAAGGCAATGGGGAGGTGGTGCTTACCTGGGCGGAGAATACCGAAGCAGATCTTCGGGGGTACCGCCTGTTCCGGTGCTACGCCCGGGGCGGTGAATTCGCCGTTACCGGTCCCGAGGTGCTGACCGGCACCACCTTTACCGACAACCTGGGCGGGAAGATCATCAACGACAGCATCTATTACCGCCTGCAGGCGGAAGACGGCCGGGCCAATGCGTCAGAACAAACCCCGGTGCTGGTAGTGGCCCGGGTAGACATTACCCCGCCCGGCAAACCAACCCTGGCCCGCGTAAACGCTACGCCAAGCGGCATTGCTGTGACCTGGAAATACAGCGCGGACGACGACGTGGTACGCCACGAACTGCAGCGTCGGCCACGGGGCACCCGTGACTGGACCGTCGTTGTCTCCGTCGCAGCCGAGGCCGAAGAAGACTACCTGGTCGAAAATTTCGACGCTGCCGGTAGCGTCAATTACGTGGATGAAACAGACCTCCCTCTCGGCGACTACGAATACCAGTTCCTCGCCTTTGACGAAATGAATTTGGGCGCCGGTTCCGAAATCGTCGGTATTCGTCCGCATGATAGCGGGGAGCGGGGCGAAATTGAGGACCTGGCCATCAGCTTCGCCTGTACCGACTCTACGACGACTACCTACCTGGATGAAACGGTGAATGAGCTGATGATTAAGATCATCGAAGCATCGCAAGCCGGTGCACCATTAACGGAGATGGAACGAAAAGCCATCCTGATGGGGATGGAAATGAGCGGTTTAGTTACTAGGACCCAATTTCCGGAATGGGCCGCCCTGAGCGACGCCGACTTCGGTTTGCGTGTCGCCCAAATGCGCGGCGCAAACGCCCCCAATACAACACTTACCAACTGCAGCATCAAACTCCAATGGAGCTACCCCCTGGATGCCAGCCTCCAACACTTCCAACTCTATCGTAGCCGCAGGGGCAGCAGGCTTTGGCCTTACCAGGCTTTACCCGTAAATTACTTCTTTACTGGTTCCGTCCCTACGGGCCGCCAACTACTCACTTTTGTAGATCGGGATGCCCAGCCGGGTGTTCGTTATGTCTATAAGGTGATGGCGGTGCATTGGGATGGGGGGTATAGTAAGGAGGGGCGGGGGGTTACTGTTGTGGTGGAGTGAAGCCCTGTTTTAGTTTAACAAGAAAATAATCAATATGCACCTTTTACGATTTGTTGTACTTACAGTATTACTTAGTTGCACCGGCTCGGTGTTTGGGCAAATTAATTGCTATGATTCGAGTCTGAACCATTCAGGGGTTAACCCCGCGATTGATTCATTGGAGTACCATGCCTGTCAGATAGATGAGGGCTTGCCCGCTGCTGTTACCTCCAATTTCAAGGTCTTTTCAGCCGTCGAGTATACGCTACACAAGTACAAAGATCAGGCTGATATTACGCGTTATCGAGAGAATACAATTGATTCTTTGCGGCAACTTAATCCGTTTAACCTGATCTTTTGGTGGTCTCCGGCAGAAGGGAATGATCTTTTTGGTCGTTGTGACCTGGCTTTTACTTATCCGAGTGATGATGAGTTTCAGACTTGCTTTACGTCAATCAGAACGGCTATTATTGCTAGTCAATTACAAAGTGTGGTGGAGTCTGAACTAGCTACGGGGAGTTTTGGCGGAAATAACTATCGGGGGCTGGAACAGCAAGTATTATCGCTACTTAGGGAGAAGATTGAGGCGATTCAAGGTTGTTGTGCCTCAACTGCTAATAAGAGTGAGGATGCGTGCTCTCCTTGTCCGGTGGGGGAGGAGTTGCTTGACCTTAAAGGACATGCTCATCTGTATGAGGTCGGCACTTCTACTCCTGTGGAAACCGGGACTATTGAGGTCACTTTAGTTGAAAATGGGACGTCAGATAAGAGTAATACAGGATTTATTAACTTAGTTGGAGGCAAGTTGATTTTTGGAGACCTAGAAATAGATGTTGAGGCTAAGTACAACGAATTTTTGAATTTAGGTGATACTATTTGTGTCTTCCCCGCATATTTCACTACTGACGAAACACTTTGCTTGTTAGATATTGATTGGGACCGTGGTGATCGGACAATCATTAACATCGCTTCTTTGGAAGAAGGGAATATCTTAGAAATGAGTGAGTATGATGATACTGACTGTTACTTATTTGGAGATTATTTGATTGACGAATACCCAGCGATTTTTGGAGGAAGACTCTTTGAATCAGAAGCAGAAACCTTTGAGGTGTTTGAGCCAGGAAGTAGGGGCGCAAATGAAGAAAACGAGCCTGAACCTTCAATCATAAAAGGACATTTTGCTCCTTCAGGAGCAATAGTTAATGTACAAGATCCAAATTCTAACGGCTCGTTCAGAAGGAGAAATGTTAAATTGGTTCGGTATGGTACCTCAGCTAGCCCTACTAATACATTGCTATATTTTACTTATGGTGTAGTTGGTTACAAATACTTTTCATCTAATATATCATACGCAGAAAATGGTTATTATGACCAGGGCGGTGTTCGAGAATGGTTGTTCGGCGATAAAAGGAAGAGAAACGTTGAGAGTTTTAAAGAAATTGAAAGTTTCACAAAGAAGTATGACTGGGCTATTGCCAAAATAGAGGATACGCGTTTGGTGACAGGGTTCAAGGATAATAATTGTCTTGGTATTCAACAGTGTTTCTGGGAAACATCACCAAATGTAACTCAATTAGAAGGAGACAGAAAAGAGGTTGTCATTCATAATTCTGCCGTATGTAGACAAGTTGAACCTGCAAATGATATATGTTGTGAGTTAGGTAGAGCTTATGTTAATGACCATTTGGAGAGTGCTGGAGAAGACTCGACAAAGAGGAATGCTATATTGTCAATAGCAGGTGATTTATGTGTTATTGGGGAGGCGCTGTTCGAAGAATACGAAAACAATGTATGGGAAAACACCCCTGACTTGTTGAAAATGCATTATGAGCTAAACTATTACAAATACATTGAAGAGTGCGCTACAGGATGTAGCTATGATAGTTTGAAACTGAGCATAAACAACTTTAAGGAAAGAGTTTTGTTGCGCCTGGACTCGGTAGAGGTTACTAATGGCTGGACCGCTATGAAGGCTTTAATCGATTCATATTCAGATGCCGAAATTTCAGCTTTGAGTGCTGAGCAAAGAATTCATGTAATTAAAGAGCTTGGAAAATTTTTGAATGACTCCTATAGGTTTACAGTATTTGGCACGGCTATACGGACAAGAAGTAACGAAGCATCAATTATTCGGGTGCTGTCAAGTGTCTCTGTAGATAAATGTCCTTTTGCGAATGCTCTTTTTACGGATGAAGTTTTTCTTGACTCTTTGTTTATAGGTTTTAATGATCGTGAATGGGGTTTTATTGGAGATGGAAATTATCCCCAGATGGTACAGGCCATGCTCACTTTGTTTACTGATTGTCCCTCACTGTTTAACAGAGTGGTAGATACAACCCGAAGATATAACGAATTCGTTTATATAGGCAATGAAATTTTGAGGGATGAGGACGGCGAGGCTTTAGACTGTGAAGTCAAAATAGTGCATAATGGAGGTCGATCTTATACCGTAAAAAATCCTTATGTGGAGCTCCAAGAGATAACTTCTGATCTTGAGCCTACATATGTATTAGGATATAGATCAATTTGTGGAACGAATGAAAGAAATGGAACTTTATTAAATTTTTCTTCACCTGTTGAGTTTGTTCCCGTTTTTGTACAATCGGCGAACTATGGTGGCTTGTCTGGCTTAGAAAAAAAGATGTATCTGCTTCCGGAATTTATGTTTAAATATTTTAGCGACTATCAAATACATGAAATTTTTGCGAATAATGTGAATGCGGCAATTTTTGTAGTGACAGTCGTTTTAACAGCTGGTGAGGCTACCTTTGAGGTGGGTCTGCTTAGAGTGCTTGCTGCTATTGATCTTGCGGCGACAGTTGGTACCCAATTCATTAATCAGGAAATTAATTCCACGGCCTTCAAAGAAAGGTTTGGTGATGATAACGAAGCCTACAAGGATTTCGTTAAAGATTATAAAAAATTTGAATCGGTACTCAATGCAGGTCTGTTTTCTGCAGGAGTGTTAATTGGTGTAGGTTCGTATGCAAGATCCGTAAATCGCTCCGCAAGAGTAGTCGCAAACCGTACGGGAAGTACTGTCTTTAGCAAATTGGATGAGGTAACACAAGCTCTTGGGCCTGAGGTATGGAATGGGCACAACTTTGTGAAGAGTTTCGCCTCTCGACTTGATAATATTCCGGATGAATTTTATGAATTTTCGGAAGAACTGGTGCGAAAACTAGATGCTGATCTGGCTAGGAAATCAACTAGCGCAAGAGAACTCTTTGAAGCCGAATTGAGAAAACCTTCTGGCTTGACGGCATACAAATTGCTTGATGACTTTGATGAATGGAGGCCGAATCCTGATGTTGTTAGGCAACTTTCTATTGATCTGGAAGCCAGCCCACTTCTAAAGAGTAGACTATTAGATGACGGTGACCATGGCGTCATGGCCTGGAAATTAATGGATGATAACCTATCTAACCCAACTTGGTGCCCAAACTAATAACACATGAAACTATTACTTAACAACTTCCTTTTTTTTCTTCTAATAAGTATAAGTGGTACTCACTTATACAGTGCGGATTCTACGATTGTAGTTTCTGGATTTGATGTAGAAGTTCTTGAAAGCTCTAATCGGGAATTACCGGAGACGGAAAGTGCAACCTGTCCTCTTTTTACTAATTACGGTAAACTACAAGACGACCTTAAAAATGTAGAATGGTTTGAAGAAGCTATTACTAACAGTACTGCGACCAGACGAAGTAGCTTGTTTAGTTCTTGGGATATATTCACTAAGTCGGATAGTCGTTATGCGAGATATCTTGATACTGAGGAAGCCGAGGATGCGATTTTTGATTTAGCAATAGATTTGCGTGAATCTAGTCGTTTACGTGCATTTCTCGACACTGCTCCTAACTCAGGAGTGGACATTGAAGATTTCAAGAATAGGGTTAGGGCATACGAAGCACTAATAGAATACCCAGATTTTCGAGCAAATCCAGATATACTTAGGTCCTACATACATATACCAAGGGTTAACCCAGGAAACGTTAACTACTTAGAGATGAGAATATCAGATTTGACTCCTACCCATCCCGTTCCTAGGCCAGGCGCAGAATTTACTATCCCTGAATTGAAACAAATGATACTGTCTAACGGTTTCAGGATATACCCAAATGGTGAAAGAACTATAAAAGTAGTGCAGTTGCCCGATGGCACTAATCTACTATATGATGGTAACCACCGCCTTCAAGCAATGCGAGAACTCGATCAAACTATTGTGCCAGTTAAATACTATACTCTTGAGGATGCCAATGACCTTGCTGGGGCTGATAATATTGCTATGTTTGCTGAAGTATCCAGGTTGACAGGATTTTATAATGGGCCACCAGTACCTCATCCTGACCCTGACTTTATTCAAGTAATAGCTGTGAATTTTCTAAATCGTATATTTGGAGACTCATGGAGATAAAAATGAAGCATAGATTAGAACTGCAAATACATAAGGCTCTTGATGTGGAAACCATGTATAAAGCGTTCTTACATCCCCTTTCGGAAAGACTTGGGGGTTTCGGATCAGCATTTTTTATTATACCTATTTATTCTTATAACCCGAATGAAAAGAACGCATTAAGAGTTATCGATATAGGTGGTGAGCGAGCACACTTGAAATTCTTCAGAGTGTTAATCAATGTCACAAGCCTAGATGAGTCGATAAGAATAATTAAATTGTATTTGCACGAAAAAGATTTACTCCAATTTTCAAGGCTGAAGTTTGAAAGAGAGAACTACAATCTCTTGCCTCCATCTATATGAATTTCATAGACTATGATACTAGATTTTGTGCCGACAAATAAGGAACAAGACAAGGGGGTTCTTGAAGCATATACTAGTCTTTTTCGCAAACAGTGTGCATTAATATTATGTTTTGTTTCAGTGGACTTAGATCAATAAAGTAGGAGGCAATTAATAATAAGTCCCCCAAACTACAACAAAAATGACCCCCCCCCCCCCCCCCCCGCCCACAGCCACCCAGACCCACACCCACCCCCCCAACCTCCATCCCCCACACCCACATACCACACAAACCCTTTCGTCCAGCTACGCTC
>JBGCFZ010000538.1:0-7214 GCA_045110355.1 Lewinella sp.
AATATAGCACCGTACAGGAAAAAATCCTGGTTCCAGGTAAGACCGTAAATCATCATGGCCTCCTTATTTAGGCTTTCATAGGCAAAGTAATCATAGGCTTCAAAAAAGAAGATAAAAGATAACAGAATGCGGCCGAGTAAATCGAAGATGTCTTTCATTGGTGCGAAGGTAGGCACTCCCGGAATCAATTTTCACCACATTGGGGTAAACAGGCGTTAAAGAAACCCTGAAGACACCATGGATATCGAGCGACCGAGTCCACTACAAATACGTCAAACAAGAAAGCACATCTCCCTTCCTCCCATCTTTCTAGCTATTCCGAACGTTACCTTTGTCAAATTACTCCCCAACGGAAACCATGAATAAGCTATTCTCCCTCCTGGCCCTGACGGTCATTGCACTTTTCGCCGCCTGTAGCCCCAAGACTACGGCAGTAGCTACCGCCACTGCTCCGGCAACTTCCCCTGCACCTGCGGCCGCGCCCCAATACGCCCCCACCGCACAAGATACATTTCTGTTGTGGAGCATCAACGGCCCCGATGTAGTCAACGAAAGCTATCTCTTCGGCACCATTCACATCATTCCTGAAGAAGACTACTTCCTGCCCAAAGGCCTGGTCAAATCCCTGAACGATGCCGACGAGGTGATCTTCGAAATAGACCCCCGTCAAATGTCTGACCCGGGCATGATGATGGGCCTGCTCACCAAAATTAATATGCGCGGAGACACCACGCTGGAAGACTTGCTGCCCAAGGAACAATATGATGAAGTAGAGGCCTACTTCACCAAAATGGGCATGCCCTTTTTCCTCTTTAAGCGCATGAAACCCCTGTTCTTATCCGCGATGGTTGGCCAGGACATGGACGCCTTAAAGGGCGGCGGCGGCCTAGGTTCCGGAGGCACCAAAAGCTACGAACTCGAACTTACTGAATTGGCGGAAGCCGCAGAAAAAACCATTGGCGGACTCGAAACTATGGAATTTCAACTTGGCCTGTTCGACGCAATACCCTACACGGCACAAGCAGAGATGTTGTTCCAATCGATCGTTTCGGACGAGGGCGAAGGCACTGAATCAGGAATGAGTGAAATTGATAAAGTCGTCGGTTTGTATAAGCGCAAAGCCATTGCCGAGATGGCAGCGTCCTTTACTCAGGAAGGCTCGGGTATCGCCCAATTCGAAGAATTGTTGCTCACTAAAAGGAACGAGAACTGGGTACCGCAAATCATGTCCAAAATCAAAGCTGCCGGTGCTCAACCAAAGCTTTTCGCTGTAGGCGCAGGCCACCTCGGGGGAGAGAAAGGAGTCATCTCTTTACTCCGTCAGGAAGGGCTTACGGTCGAACCGGTTGTTAGGTAGGCAGAGAGTCACAGAGTCAAGGAGTCACAGAGTGCTGCTCGCTACGTTCCAGCAAGTCATGGTGAGTGGTAGCCCCGTCCACCACTGTACGGTTTTCAAGGCCACCAAAACTACCAAATAAGCTATAATACTCCTCGTCAAGCGCAGCGAACAGTGCCTCACAGTAGCCACTCTTTGACTAACGAACTATCTGACTCCTTGACTATCTGACTCCCTGACTCCATAACTATCGAATGCTCCCCCGCTGCCGCCGCTCACGAGCACCAGCGCCCTTCTCGAACCGGTACTGAAAATTCAGGCTACCCCGCCAGCGCGTCCATTGATTTCTTTCCGTTTCCGAAAACGTGGCCAACGTGTTTGACGAGGATTGTATCCGGGGGGCGGCAAGGTTAGCCGTTAGCGTAAATTTATTGTCCCACTGCTTACTGAGTCCCATACGCAGGTAGTACTGTGGGTCGCGGATGGATTGCACCGTTTTAAACGGCGCATCGTAGTACAAGACGGCCTGGAAGGAAATGTCTTTCGGCAAGTCAATATTGGAGCGCAGAGACCCAGACCAGGTGGCAAAATCGAAATCAAAACTCTGCCCTTCCACTTCACCACGCTGTTGATAGCCATAGTAATTGATCTCTCCGGAGAGGTTGATGCTTTTAGCTGGGCGGTAATTTACGTTAACCTCAAGGCCATAACGGTTTTCCCGGTCCAGGTTCATCGGAAGCACCGTAATGGTGCCCGTTTCGAGGCCAAACGGATTGTCTGTAGATTGATCGATAACAAAAGCGAAGAAATCTACCGCAGTAGAAGCATAGATGGCCGGATTGATGGTCAGTTTCTCCCACCGGCGAATCAGGTTCCACTCCAAACGATCCGTATACGTTGGGTTTAAGTCTGGGTTTCCACTAAAGATCGAGTTCGGGTCTCCAATGCCACCAAATGGGTTCAACAGACCAAAAGATGGACGGCGGATGCGCTTACTGTAACTCAGCTGCGTGCTCGTTTCGTCCGAGAGTTTAAAGCTGGCACTGGCGGAGGGGAAGATCCGGTTATACGGTTTAGTTACGTCGTTTTCGGGAGAAGCTTCGTTCTCGATTCGCACCACCGTATACTCATTCCGCAGGCCAACCTGAAAACTAAGGGCGTCTTTATTCCAGGCATATTGCAGGTATCCCGAACCGATACGTTCGTAATAATCGAAGTCATTTTTAAAACCTTCCAGCGGACTCCAGATACCGTCTTCGTTACGCTCCGCCAGGTAATCACTGTAAATGATCCTGGTTTCCCCCCGCAATCCAGTTTCAATCTTACCGTTTTCCCCAACTGGGCTCTCGTAGTCTACCTGCAACAAATAATCCCTGCTGCCCTCCAGGCTTTCTGTACGATAGCGCAGGTTTTGTGCCATCGTCGGGAAGGATTCCTCAAAGGTAATGTCCTCGTATTCAGGCTCCGTCCAAAAGTCGTTTTGAGCGAAAAAAGTCAGTTTTTCGCCTTCCTTTTTCAGGGTCTTGGTGTAGGTAAATTCGATGGTCTGGTATTTACCGGGCTCCAGGTAGTCCAACGTTTGGCGGGTAGTTTGAAGCGGAGCGCCGTTGTCGTCCGTATAATCAAAGTCAATCGTTGCCAAATCATCGTTGATTACATCATACAGGGAGTAAGAGGCCGTGAGCATATCAGTCGGGCTAATGTTGTAATCGAAGCCCGCAAAACCAGTAACGTTTTTATCATTACGCGCCTGCAAACGATCCTGTTGAAGATTGGTAGTACCTTCATTAAGGGTACTACGGCGCGTTAAACTGCCCGTTCCCTGATAATCTGAAAATCGGTAGCCGACGCTGCCGAACGCATTGAATTTTTCCCGCCGGATGTTCAGGTTCAGGTTGGCCCGCAGGTCTCTGGGGTAGCCGGCGGAAAAGCTGGCCGTACCGCCATAGCCCCGTTGCTGGCTCTTTTTCAGAATGATGTTGATGATTCCAGCCGTACCTGCGGCCTCATACTTTGCCGAAGGATTGGTGATGAGTTCAACCTTCTCAATGCTTTCGGCGGGGATGCCGTCAAGTGCATTATTATTGGCGATGGCGGAGGGCCGGCCATTAATCAATATTCGAACCCCGCTATCTCCACGCAGGCTCACCTGCCCGTCGACGCTTACCGTAACGGAGGGAAGTTGGTCCAAGACTTCGTTGGCCGAGCCACCGGCAGAGGTCAAATCAGTACCTACGTTGAAGATCTTTTTATCTAAGAACAGGTTCATCTGTGTTTTATCGGCGGTAACCTCCACAGCATCGAGCGTCAGGCCGTCGGGAGACATTTGAATGATGCCCAGGTCAGTTTTACGGGTCAATTCAATGTTCTTTCGTTGGGTGGTAAAGCCCAAAAATTCAAATTGAATCCGGTAAGCACCTGTAGGAAGATCAAGGTCAAACATGCCTTGTTCGTTGGTCACTGTTCCGTCGACCAGGCTGCTGTCAGCAGCAAAAATGGAAACGGTAGCATATTCAAGTGGGGCCTTATTATCGGTGATGATGGTTCCGGTCAGGGAAACTTTCACATTGGGTAAAGCAGTGGCTAGCAGGTTGCCGGCGCAGGCCAGCAGCCCTAGTAAGATAAGGGTACGCATTTGGTAGTTTTTTGGGGCCGTTGGGCCAGGTAATTAAACGATGGGCAGTTCCGGTCAGTACCGGTCAGCTGGGGTGGTTAAGGTTATTTGTTGGGGGTTATTGAGTGAAGTGTCAGTTAGTAGATCAGTGTTTTTGGGCGGGGCCGCAGGTGCAAGGGAAAGGGTTATAGGAGCCAAGCGAGCAGCACCGTCTCCCCTCTCCCGAGGAGAGGGGCCGGGGGAGAGGGGCACGAGCCAAGCAAGCAGCGCCGTCTCCCCTCTCCCGAGGAGAGGGGCCGGAGGAGCGGGGCACGAGCCATGCGGCAGCACTACCCCCTACTCACTACCTACTACCCTTTATCGTAAAGCAGCAATAATATCCGGGTCACCAAGTGTGGCAGCCAGGTTTTTCGCCGATAAACCGCCGCCCGCAACCAGATTTTTGTCTGCGCCAGCTTTAAGCAGTAGTTGAACGAGTTCCAGCTTTCCTGATTCAACGGCCTCCATCAAGGGCGTCCAGCCACTGACGTCGTATTGTGTATCAAACCGAGACGCCAACTCCTCTTTCCGTAAGTTTTCCGATTCTCGCCAGGAGATTTTCCGTGAGCTGTTGTAGCGGGCCTTGCGGCAAGTAGCATTTACGTTGACACCGGCTTCCAGCATGGCGAAAACAGTCTCTTCATTAACCTGGGTAAGGGCGACCATCAGGGGGCCAGCGCCACGGTAATCAGCAACGGAACCTCCGCCACCAGGCACTTCCCTGTAGTAGAAATCCGTATCCCGGTAATAACATCCCTTTTCCAAATTAGCCTTGTAACGAGCCAATAAAAAGATGGCCTCAGGGTGTCCTTCGCGGGCTGCCAGAAAGATAGGAGTACAGCCATCACCGCCGTTGGGGTCAGCTCCCTGCTCCAACAAATATTGAAGGATTTCCAGGTTGCCTTCTCTTGCCGGAATCGACAATGGAGAAGTGCCGTCATGATCAACTGCCGTTACACTTCCTCCTGCCTCATTGAGCAGACGCAAAATCTTTGGATAGTTGTCTCGCAGCGCTAGGGATTTTGCAGAAGTTCCGTTGCGGTCTTTCAAGTCCGGGTTTGCCCCTAACTCGAGCAAGTGCTCAACGGTAGAAAAATGGTTATGCTCCACGGCCATAGTAAGTGGTGTATACCCATTAGCATCCCGCTTATTGATGTCGGCACCGCCTTTTACCAACTGTGCAGTGTGGATATTATAATTATGGAAAGATGCTTCAGTGAGCGGTGTGCGTCCGTTCCGGCCAATTCCGTCTACGTTGGCCCCGCCATTGATCAACAGGTCGATCTTCCGGTTCTCGCCATTCCTGACGGCTGAGACCAGTGGCTCACCTGAAGAAACATTGCCATGGTTGTTATTCACACTTACGTTTCGCCGGACATTCCGGGAATTGCTTGGGTTCCGTTCATTTGCCTTGTTGGCTTCATTTGCCTGATTTACTTCATTCTCATCACCAAAGGAATCATGATGGGAGTTCGTGCCATCCTCAAAAACGTCATGATGGGAGCTACTACTACCATCGATAGTATGGCTCCAGGACCTTCTGCTTCCCCGTACTCCGGACGCCTGAAAAATGAGTTCCTCTCCATCTTCAGATAGATAAATGGTCCCCTCTTCTCCATCAATCACCAGCAAGGTTTCACGTTTTCCGTTAATGGAACCCGAAATAGCTCCGGCTTTGATCAGTGTACCAATTACCTCCCAGTTAGCTTCACGTGGGCCATTATTCCATTGACTCCCACCATTAGGATGATACTCATCCATGAGGTCTTCACTCGCATATAGTAATACCCGACGGTCTTTAGCATCTTTAGCATTAACATCCGCACCGGCATCCAACAGTAAACGGATAACCTCCAGTTCATCCTCCGCAACTGCGTAATGGAGAGGTGTATGTCCGTTACGTGTACGTACGTCGGGGTCTGTCCCGCTCTTGAGTATAGCTCGTAACACATTCGTATTCCCTTCCTCGGCTGCATAATGAAGAGGCGTCATACCTTTTTCATCACCCGACATCACTTTACCTCCCTTTGACTTCAACATCCGAAGTACGTCGATCTTGCCTTCTTCCGCAGCATAGCTCATCGCATCACGTCCGTAATTGTCCTTGACATCAACGTTGGCCCCATTTCTTAGGAGGTAGTTAACGACCTCTATACTACCCTCCTCGGCGGCGTAGCTCAAGGGGGTTCTCCCGCTTTCGTTCTTTACGTCTATAGCAAGTCCGGATTCCAAGAGGTTGCGAATAACCGAGAGTTTACCTTCAGCAGCTGCCATGTGCATGGGCGAGGTTCGCCGCCCTTTACCCGTCAGATCAGCGCCATTCTCGGCAAGTAACCTTAGGATATCAGGATGGCCTTCAGAAGCCGCCATATCAGCGGCAGAGATTGAGTTACCGGGTAGATCAGTTTTTGCACCAGCGGCGAGCAGCACTCGTGCACTCCCAGTAGCCCCTTCATCGGCGGCTTCGATTAAGGCCGTCCAACCACGTCGGTTTACAAAATTAACGTCCGCTCCGCCGTCGATCAATAACCGGACAACCTTAACGTGATCCTCACTGGTCGCCACCATCAGCGGCGTCCAACCGTTACGATCTGTTTGATTCAGGTTGATATTCTTCGTCAGAAAGTACTCGACTAATTTATAGTTCCCTTCTTCGGCAGCTTCCATCAGGAAGGGGAATTCCAGGCTATCCGGTAGCACCAGTGGCGAACCACTTTTTATTCGCTTACCATTTATCGCTGTCCAATCGGCGTAGGCTCCCTCTGTTTCCGAAGTTTTTCTTTCATCATCCATCGGGTTGATCTCCGAACTGAAGAGGTCCGTTTCGGTAGTGGACGTTGGCACCGTTTCAGCGGTAAGGGCAGTAGAGGCGACAGCGTCTTCAACCACGCTCGTTTGCTCAAGGTTGGGTGTTTCATTTACAGCAACACCAGGTTTATCACCATCAGATGCCGCTACAGCAGTACCGAGTGCCGCAACCAGTATGAGGGCCGTTACCAATCCTTCTCCGTAGGTGGCTCCATTGAGGTAACCAGACACCAATCGGCGAATCCGATAATTGAACCCGCCAGCTTCCTGACCCCGAAAGGCCATGGCCAATACGCCATCCGTTTTAAGTTCTTCCTCTTTCATACGCAGGAGGGTTTTAGCGTAGCCTACTGCTTCGCCTGTCACTTCAATCGCCAAGTCATCACAGCAATGCTCCCGCTCTTCGTTGATACGGGC
>JBGCFZ010000539.1:0-9869 GCA_045110355.1 Lewinella sp.
CGAAGTCGACTGGCGGGTAGCCGTCCGACCGGGAAAACCAGTCTTATGCCCAGTAGGATTAAAAGTGGTCCTACATCAACCCCGCGAAGATCAGCAGTACATAAACCACCATCAATAGCGCAAGGAAAATGACGGCCATCATTTCGAGGTAACGGCTGTACTCATTCTCGGCGTAGTAACGGGCGCTGGAAGAGCCAGGATCGACGGGCGTTCGACGTCGGCCAATTACCCTCATTCGCCGAAAGAAGCGGCGAATCAAAACATCTCTGTTCTCCTGCGTAAGATCTGTATTGTGCCAGGGAAGTTCCCCGGAGTCAATGAGGTTGAGGTCTTCGTCTAGTTCACTTAGGCCAGACAGTTGAACCCCTTCCGTATCGTACGCAAGAGGGCGTACCTGAGCAAAGGCCGCCTCCGGTTCAATTTCATTACTGAGCACACGATCACGTAAATCCAGCAGGTAGGTACTGATCGCTCCTTTTTCAGAAAATGGCAAGTTGATTCCAGCCACTTCAACGGCCGCCTGGAAGGCGGTATGAATGAGCTCCCTGCTTTTACCTTCCATCTCACTTAGGCTGACCATATCGTGCTGGTCAAAGCCATGTTGTACCATCGAAACGGCCCAATCTACCAACACCTGGCCTTCCCAGGGGTGAAGATGAAACTTACCGTGCGCTACCTGTGCGGAGTGTAGAGGATCAAAAGACATTTGTTCTTAGGGTTGATTGTATTTACAACGCTGCGAACACTTTAGTTAGTTGACTTTTATCAAGGTTTTTTCGGAGTCACTGCAGTCGAGGGCTCAAAGCACGATCAGGATTATCGAGCATAGCGGTTTTATTCGGTGCCCATCAGAGAGCTGCCGACCTAATTCGCTCCGGGAGTCTTAAGCCCCGTTTGCGTTCGGGCCACAAGCCCTCGACCTCAATGAAGCAACTACATCCCCGGTACCACCATCACCGCATTCTGCATCATCCGGCTAGGGCCACGCCAGAACATTCGATAGTGTGGATTATCCATGAAGTAGACAATTTTACCGCGGCCGAAGGTCCGCATACCGGCCCAGGTTTTACCGGCCAGCGAGTCCAAATTAGTCTTAGAAGCATAACCTGAAGCCAGTAACTCCGAAGCCTCTGAGGCATACCGCCCTACGCTTTGGAGACCGCCATTGGGGGTAAGTGAATTCGCGCCAAACTTGAGGGTGTACACTTCTGACTTCACACCGTAAGCCAGTGGATGGGTAACATCCACCGTAGCGTTAAGCGCAGAGCCAGGAATTCTTTGCTTGCCATAAAAGTCCGTTCGCTGGTCGAAGTTTAGCGCGGAAGCGGCCTCCTTGTTGAGATCGCTATCGGGCTTACTGATTTCTTGCTCTTCAAGGAATCCACTTGAGTTGGTAAAAAACTCTGCACTGGAGCCCAAAGCAACGATGGTGCCGCCACCGCTTAACCACGTGCGCAGCATACTTTGTTGGCTCTGGCCGAAAACAGCACTTAGGTTACGGCCTTCAGGTAGGATCAGAACGTCGTAATCATTGAGGTCCGCCAATCCGTAACGTGATCCGAACTTAGGAATGGCCGTTTGCATCAACGTGGATACGCGAATACGATCCACCGGTAATTCCGTCTCCCAATCGAAGAGGAAATATATCTGTCCACTGGTATAAACACTGAAGGGTGGTTCGACCAATAGGGCTACTTTAGGTTGCTTGACGGGGAAGTTCCTGGTACTCGCCAGGTCCATGCCTTCCTTAACCCGGCCGGTAGTCATCCGATGGATATCTACGTCAAAACCGGCAGCAAGTCCTTTCATATCCGCCTCCATGTTCTCATGTTCCAGATTACGGCCGGCAAGAACGATGAGGCTGCCAGCGGGGAATTCCGTTCCATCGTCGGCAGTAAAAGGTTCATGGGCCGAGCGGACCCGGTAGTTCATCTTCCAGAGTTTAGACAGGGCTTTGGGTGCTGTACGTTGGTTCCAGCGAATAACGTACGCATAGGCTTTTCCCGCTGGGCCTACGGGGATCACCCTGCCTTGCCGGTCCGTCCAAACAACCGGCTCAGTATCCACCAAAATAGGCGAATTCACACTGTAGGCTTCCAGGTTATAGGCCAATGGGGCTGACCAGGTTGACATATCGTACATCACACTGTCTTCGATTTGCAGGTCCCGGCTAAGAATACTGTTGACAAAAAGATGCCGGGGCTGTTCGGTACCAATGATCAGGCTGCCTTTAGGAAAGACGTTAGTGCCGCGCTTACCGTCTCGGAAATTAGTACTTGGGGCCGCTATTTTTTCCGTAGTCCGCTCTACTTCCACGCCGTTTAGCAGGAGCATTTTAAGGACGTCTTCGAAGAATTCGGAGCCGTCGTTTTCGATGACGTAGGCGGTAGCTGGCGATTTGCTGTTCAGTGGGTTCCAGGCGTCGATACTGTAATCGATCAGCGCGCGCCGGTTGCGGGCGGAAGCCCGGACTTGTGCCAGGCTCGTCGTGTAGTGATCGTAAACCCTTTGGCGGAGGGTAAGCACGTAGCCATCTTCCGTCTCCACCGCCCGGTGTCCGGCAATCCCTCCTTGCTCGGTGAGCATCCCGATGGCGCCCATCACGGACGGATAACTGGAACCGTAGCTGGGGTAGTAAAAATCAAACCGATCCCGGGTAAAATAGCTGAGTCCCTGCTTGTTGAATTCAGCGATGTTGGCGCGGCCAAAAGTGTCGGCCCAGGTCTCGTAAGCATCGGGCAGCAATAAGTTCCTTGGCGTCGTGCCTGGTACGGTGAAGTAATTGGCGTCATAGCCCTGCTCGTGGTAATCGGTATGTACTTGCGGCATCCATTTCTGATAGGCGGTGGTATGGCCCCGGCTTTCGGGGTGGACGCCCCAAACCCAGTCGCGGTTGAGGTCGAACCAGTAGTGATTTGTACGTCCATTTGGCCAGGGGGCGTAGTGTTCGAGGTCTCTGGGCTCTTCACCGCCGGTGTGGCGGGCTACTGAGTTGGCCCAATAAACGTAACGATCTCTGCCGTCCGGATTAATGCAGATGAAGAGGAGGTTCACCGTTTTTTTCAAGGCTTCGGCCAAAACGGGGTCCTTGGTGGTGGCCAGTTCGTAAGCCACTTGCATGGCGGCTTCCGTGCTACTGGCCTCATTGCCATGAATGTTGTAGCTGTAGCTGTTGATCACCGGGTGAGTAGTAAGATCCGGGGCACCCCCACCCTGCTTTTGTCCATTTCCCTGCACCTGCGTGCGCGCCCCTACCAATTGCATTTGCGCTGCACGAATGGCGTCAATATTCTTGATGTTTTCCGCATCGCTGATGGTGAGTAGCAATAAAGGGCGCTGTTCGTAAGTAAGGCCGTACTGCTCAATATTAATCCGGTCACTGCTCTCCGCCAGCATATTGAAATACTCCACCGAACGGGCGTATTCTGTGAACCGTTTACCCAGTTCGTACCCCAGAAATTCAGCCGGACTTTCCATATAGGGAGAATCGTTGTCGGGCAGCGTAAGCCGTTCAAAGACGTCGGTTTGAGCCTGAAGAAATATCGTAAAAAGAAAAAGCTGAAGGAGTAAAAAATATCGCATAGCTGTTGTTGATTTTGCTTTGATGGTGAATTATTGACGGGAAGAAATAGGCTTCCCGCAGACCGCCATCAGGCGCGGCCGCAGGTGCAAGGGAAGTTAAGGGCTGAGCCCGGTGCGGTGCGCTTAGTTGAAAGCAGAGATGATGATCGCTATTGCCAGCAGGGTCAAAAAGACGACACCTCCATTGATGGCTATTCCTGCAATGGCAAGACCTTTGCCCGTCCGAAATTCAGGGTTTCGATTGATACGGGCAAGGGAAATTATCCCCAATATCAAGCCTACGATTGCCGTAAAGAACCCTAAAAAATTAGCGAACAAGAGTATTATGCTCCCAAGACCTACGACAAGACTGGTTACAGCCAGCCCATCCGTAAGACCATTATTCTGAGTTTTCTTTTGCTGCTTACGGGCTTTACGTTGGAGGACACGAAAGGCTATTCGTTCGGTAAACTTAAGTCGCCTCCCCAGGTGGGCTTCTATGGCCGTCCGGTCCATTAAGGGAGGAGCTGAAGCAGCATCGGATACGGCTATCGGAGGAGCGGCAAGCGCCGCTTCAAGATGCCCTACGGACAAAAGCACACAGCAAAAAAGGAACAGCAGAAATTTCATTCAGTCGGATTTTGGGCTAAGCTAGCAAACATCTGTTAAATTTGTGGTCCCCAGACATTCCCTATGAAGTCCTCCCTTACCTTCCTTTTGCTCTTCTTTTTTGTTTCACTCGCCGCCCAGGCCTCTTTATTCGACAAGCTACACGAGCAAGGCGATGTTGTTAACGTAGAGTTGGACACGGATTGGAAAAAACTTCTTCGAGAAAAGCGCAAGAAGCAATACCAGCCACTAAGCATGACGATTTACGGTCTTGGCGATACGCTTACGTTTACCGGACGAGTCCGTAGCCGGGGCAACGTCCGGCTGGAAGTTTGCCAAAACCCCTCCCTCAAAATAAAGCTCAAAAAAGCCCAATTACGCGCAGCGGGATTCAGTGATTTGAATGATCTCAAATTCGTACTTCAATGCGCAAAGGGCGCTGCCGGAGAAGGGTATTCCATCCGGGAGCAATTGGTTTATGAACTACACGCCCTGTACAGTGATCATTATCACAGGGTTATCCCCCTACAGCTAACGCCTACTCAGGAGGCTGACCAGAAGTTCAGAGCCTTTATGGTAGAGGACGAGGAACAGTTGGCCGTTCGTTATGAAGGAAACATTTTGAACGCAAAGCGTGCCAGCACAGGCGGCCTTAACCGGTCGGCCTACGTAAACATGTGCCTGTTCAACTACCTTATTCTAAACACGGACTGGCATGTTTTCAACCTACACAACGTGGAATTCGTAGCTAAAAAGGGGGCCCTCAAATTGGTCCCGATTCCTTATGATTTCGATTATTCAGGGTTTGTTGGTGCCAGTTATGCCGTACCAAGAGAAGAATTGGAGATCGGTTCCGTTTACGTTCCTAAATGGCTGGGTAAAGAAGTTACCCCGGAAGAATTAATGGTGGCCCGCCAACACTACCAAGCCCGCCAGGAAGTCGCGACGAAAATGATCGAGAATTATCCAAATCTGGACAACCGCAGCAAGAAGCGTTTATTAAAGCGGATGCAGGATTTTTACGATTTACTAGCCAATGAAAAGAAGTTGATGCGTTTGCTGAAATAGATTGGTCTTTGGTAGGAAAAGCGTTACAAGATCGCAGCACTGTCAGATTGGAATACTTAGCGCCTATTTTGGGGTTCAAGAGATTTTCATGAAATCCACGCTGTCTATTACTACCTTGAGCGAGTCCTACCGATTAATTCCAATCTCATCGAAAATGAACATTTTACCCCTCATTTTTGCCCTGTTGGCAAGTGGTTTCATACCGCCTGCGAACTCGGGCACCATCCCCGATCCGGATGTAATGAGTTGCTTTTCGGCTTCCGCCAATGCTGCACTTTACAAGCAAGATTCGGCGTTTTCCCGCAAGACGGACGCTCTTGAAATGGCCTGGTCAAAGGCAGCACAACGCGACCGGTTCCGGGAAAAATCAGTCAATCCTCCTCCCTACGTATTCCCAATAGTTTTTCACATCGTCCACCAAAACGGTGCTGAAAACATTGCGGACGTGGATGTACAAAGAAGCGTAGATTTCCTCAACCAAGCGTTAGCAAATACTGATTATTACGACCCGACAACCGGAGCAAACACCCAAATTCAGGTATGCCTCGCCCAAAGAACACCCGACAACTTGTCCACTAATGGCATTAACCGGATAGTCTCTCCACTGACCAACTTACATACTGATGATGACCTGACGATGAAGAACCTCATCAGGTGGGCACCCCGAGACTACGTGAACGTATGGGTCGTAAGGGAGCTTAGTGGCCTGGGAGTTGGTGGTGGCCTGGCGGGATACGCCTATTACCCCAGTGCACACGGCGGCGTACGAGACGGAATTGTGATGGAGGCGCGCTGGCTTTCGCGGGGGGAAGCTTCCGTTGGCGTCCTTATCCATGAATTGGGTCATTACCTGGGCCTGCGACATACCTTCGATGGTGGCTGTAACAATGACGATTGTACGCGGGATGGCGACCGAGTTTGTGATACACCACCCGATCAGTCTACCGTTGCAGTCCCCTGTAGCGGAAATGCCAACAGCTGTGATACGGATACCGATTCTGGCTTCGCTACTGATCAGAACGATATGCACATCAACTACATGGATTACGGCTACTTCCGTTGTTACTCCGCCTTTACACCGGGTCAACGAGACCGGATGCATTTTTTCCTCGACGGCATCCGCCGCAGCCTGTTGGAGAGCAAGGGATGTCTTACGCCGTGCCCTGGAGTAGTTGATGCCAGCTTTACAGGTGGCGATGTGACCGTTCCGGTGGGCACAACAATAAATTTTGTCAACACGTCTACCAATGGGAACACCTACCGCTGGCTGGAAAATAACAGCCTACTTGGAACTACGCCCGATTACAACCAAACCTTTAATACGCCCGGCACCTATCGGATCAAACTAATTGCTTACCCTGCAGACCAAACACTTTGCCAAGTCGACTCCGTGGAGCAGATAATCGAGGTAGTTTGTCCGGTGGTAGCAGATTTCACCTTTCCCCCGGCGACTTATGAAACTGGTGCCGTCGTCACTTTCACCAATACTTCCACCGGTGGGGGGAGTTCAAGTTGGTCCGTTAACGGAGTCCAGGTGATGACCGACCCCAATTTCACCTTCACTTTTGCAGCCCCAGGTCGCTATCAGGTTTGTCTTCAGGAGAGCAATAGTTTGTGCACAGAAGACCGGTGCCGCAGCCTCATCGTACGTGCACCTCCCTGTGACGTCACGGCAAGGTTCAGCTATAATAGTGTCGGTTTTGCCGTAGGTGGCACCCTATTTTTCTCTAATAATTCCACCGGAGGTAGTATCAGTACCTGGACGGTCGATGGTACTCCCACGGGAAACGAAAATAACCTAACCCAAACCTTTCCCGACCTGGGGAGTTTCGAAGTCTGCCTTCGGGAAAGCAATGGTGTTTGTGAACGGGAATTCTGTCGGGTAGTGGTGGTTCCTGAGGAACCTTGTACTGGTTCAGGTTGTCCGGGAACCCAGGGCTGTACCGAAGGTTTCGCCTATTTCTACGGTAAGCCCGATGAAAACCAAACCGAGGAAGTAACGGCCGTTTTACCGTACGGTGACCGGTATTACCTGAGTGTCAGCAGTGGCAATCAGCTCTGGGTGGTGGCCATCAGAGAAGATGGTTCCATCATTTGGCAAACAGAAATTTTCCCCGACGGTGGTGGTGGGCTGATCACCGAGATGCTGATTGATGACGAAGGGCAATTGGCAGCCATCGGGCGTACTTCGCTAGACAGTGAAAGCGGAACCTACAGTTTCATGGTTAGGGTCAATACCGATGATGGCAACTTACTTTGGGCACGCAGTTATCAATCAGACTTCACGCTCCCTAAGTTCAACCGGGTGTTCAACCAACGGGGTACCGGGAATTACACCATCATTGGCTATACCGAAAACACCAATTCCACTACCAATGTCTTTGACCGTGATGGTCTGTTCCTTACGGTCAACAAAGCGGACGGCAGCATCCCAACTAATCCATTACACTTCCAGAACAACGGGTCCTTACGCTTCAACTCTGCTGCTTATGATGCTGACATTGGTCATTACTACGTTCTGGGGAATTTCGATAACGGATCAAATCCCGGAACGTTGGGTAGTGGCACCTTCCTCCTCGTCTTGGACGAAGTAGGCACGCCAATCGCCAACCGGTCGTACAATATTTCTCAGGTCGAAAGTACTAGCCCCGTAGGTATCGTTAAGGAAGGAGACGAGCTTGTTGTAGCCATCACCGCCGAATTAAGTTCACCGCAATCACACAATACCTACCTACTTCGGACCTCCCTGGATGGTGGCGTCAAGATAACAACAAGGATTCCTGACCTCACCGGCCCACCCAGAGAAATGATTGCTAACAGCCAAGGGTATATTCTTTTGGGAGACGTCTTGTTCTCCCCCATCACCACCCCTCCTTTTCAAACCGAGTTGATCCAACTAGACCGAAACGGAACGGTAAGCTGGGCCAACACCATACTTAATCACTTTCATGCCAGTAGTAAGCAGTTTCCAGCTACACCGCAAATGATCAATACGCACAATAATCAAATCCTACTGGCCGGCATCCATCTATCATTTTGGGAAGGCGCGGTCCTGAAGCTGGACGCAACCGGCGAACCGGTGTCTGCTTGCAATGAGGCCGTACCTGGGGCCGTGGTTAGTGAAGAAACGGCGCTGCGATCAAACGTGCTTCAGTTCTTTGCGGAACCCAACGAATACAATACAACAGATTTCTTCTCCGAGCCTGGCAACCTGGCGTTTAACGAGGAGAGCTGTCTGCCAAACTGCCCGGAACCGAACGCTGATAGTTGCCTGGCTCCCTACACCCTGATATATACTGAAGTTGACGCAGTTGATATGGGCGGATTTACTGCCGTTGTTTCCGGCAACGATGTTCATTACGTGGGCGGAAGGTTAAACGAAAAGCCCTACCTGGGGGCCATGCACCCAGACGGCACCATCATATGGAGCCGTGAATTCCGGCTCCTCAACAACGGTGGTGTGATCACCGATTTAATCCTTGATGACGAAGGGATGCTGGCGGGAACTGGAAAAATGGTTACCGCCAATTCACAGTTTGCTGGTTTTGCCTTCCGGATCAATCCTGCCGACGGAACGATTCTCTGGGCCCGGCATTACAACCTGCAACTAGGTGATTCCGGGCTATACTTGAACAACATTTTCGCCCGAGGTGGTGAGTATGTCCTGACGGGAGGCCACACCACTGCTAATTCAGGCATTAACCGTCCTGCGCTATTAAGTGTTAATCAGGCAGATGGTGCCCAACCCTCCCCCGGAATACTTTACGCCCCATCCGCCATTCAAGGTTTTGAAGATGCAGAGATCAACCCCGTAACCGGTACTATATATGCGATGGGGACAGCTGGCACCTTTGGAGGCAGACGTAGACGTATCCGTGTCTTTGCCATTGACCAAAACAATCAACTGGACTGGGTTACGGATTACCAGAACGCTCAAAACGATTTCATTGGGCGGGATTTGCTTTGGGGCAACAACCAAATTACCGTAGTTGGAACCCTTACCGAAGCAGGAGGAACAGGCAGTCACCTCGTCTATTTCCAGACCGACACCATCGGGGGGCTTACCTTCAGCCAATCCGTTGATGCTTCCTTCTCCATTATCCCGCAAGCACTGGCCTGGCGGGAGACGGACCTCTTACTAATGGCCTACAACGAGGCCAATACGCATTCCTTGATAACTACCCTTGATCAAGCTGGCACCTTCCCCAACAGCCAATTATTTGAAGACCGGGCTACGGTTGATCCGTCCTTTGAGGCCTTTGAATACAACGGTAGAGACCTCGTCAGCGTTGGCATCAATTCACCAACCGGAGGCCCGGTTCTTGAAGTGCTCACCGCTGAAGGACGGCAGGCAGCTGCTTGCAGAGCGGATGGAACAACATTGATCCAGCTTAGTCCAAGAGAGATAAATTTGTCGGCAAACGCACTGCAGGATATCCCTCCCCCCACTGAACTAATGCCGTTCATTGGAACCACTGAGGCATCCGAAGCCCGGCTTTTCCTGGCTCCGAGTCTTTCTTGCCCTACAGATTGCAATGAACCTGACCCACCGCTGGAAGAAATTTGCAACAACCAAATCGACGACGATGAAGACGGACTGATTGATTGTGATGACCCTGATGTGGCGGATG
>JBGCFZ010000540.1:0-26687 GCA_045110355.1 Lewinella sp.
TTCAGGATTCAGGGTTTAGGGTTCAGTTTTTAGTTTTCAGGAATCAGGATTTAGTTTTTAGTTAGCAGCCATCAGGATTCATGTGCTTGAAATCTGAATACTTAAGCCCTGAGTGCTAAACCCTGACCCCCTGATTCCTGAATACTGGTCCCTATCCTGTGCCCCAAACGCTAAATACAGGTGCCAGACCTTAGGGTAGTGGTAATCTGATAGGAAACCTCCCTACTGTTTTTAACGGGCAAAAGTGTGCTCATACCAACTAGATTTGAGTTGTTGAATAGAGAGTTTAGTTCATGAGGGTATGCCTCAAGACTTAAGCCATATTCCGAGACCATACGGCACTAGGGAATGAGTCCATTTGATTATCTGGCATTATTGTTTGATCCACTCATGTCCAGTATTGAGTATTGCCACCTGGAGCAGAGTAGAAATTGTGCCACGAATTCTATCTAAAGTGTCGGATATTCCATGAAGTATTTTGGGATTCAGCAAGAGTTTTTTTTGTTCAATAAATTACAGTGGTGAAAAATATTATTAATGGCCATAGTGCTGACTATTTGTTTTTTTTGTATTTTACAATATGAAAAACAACCTATCCCCCCCCCCCCCATGCCTCCTAGCATGTAGGCTATTACCAGCAATAATTCTATTATTTGTCTTTTTCTCTTGTGAGAGTGAAAACAGTATCACTGAGTTTTCACAAAGCGAACATGTTGAACTCGTGCTAACTGTTGACCAAATAGATTTAACTGGAGATCTGCATAATGAGTATCTTGCCAAGGCCGTACAGAATTTCGACTTTGATGCAAACAAACCGGAGAGTGAAATGCTGAGTCAAATTCAATCGATTGGAATTGAGGGTTTTGACCTCGACTATATTTCTGAAGATTATTTTGAAAATCAGAAAGACAATTTTAAAGCTGAGTTAACTTCACAGGGTCGATTTATTATAGAAAGGACCGAAGAAGAAATGAATACTATTCAAAATCTCGATGATTTTGTAGCATTTGTCGAAATTCAGGAGAAAATCACTATGGAGACTACTGCTGGATCGGAACAATCGTCAATTATGATTTTTCTAAATGTTAGCAAAAAGTCAGCAGAGTTTTGGTTGCCGATTGAATCGGGCGGTTCGGGTGTAGGCTACAGTTTTTTGGAGGAAATATCCTTAACCTACAGGGGTGTTTTACTTGAAAGAACAAGTTTAGATAAAGCACCTGAATGGGTTAACTCGGTGATTAAAGCTGATGGCTATTCTGCTGCGGGTGGATTTTTGGTTTACGCTATTTCAACTGCTGTTTTAGTCGCCATTGGTTCATCTGTCGTATCTGGTGGCCTCACGGGAGCTGCAATCACAGCTGCCCTGTACGTAATTATAGGTGAATCTGCAGTAGCGTCAGGAATTGCTGCAATTGAACTTATACCCTAAATGTCCATCTTATGTATTTGAATAAAAAATATGCAACACCAATAGTGGTGTTGTCAATTCTGGTCATTTTTATACTGATCTCTATAGTCGCATACAAGGGTTTTGGTCACATTAATGGGGATTATACGATTCAATCTAATAATATCTTTGGTGGTTTATACTGGAAAAGGTTGAGATTATCAGTAGCAGTTGCCTTCGTTGGAACAGTTCCTAACTATTGGTGGTGGCATAAGTATGCGAAACCTTTAATTGATGCTATAGAAGATTGATTAATTGTGCTCTACTGACGCAAGTAGGTAGAGCACAATTTTTTAATAAATTCTATTGGTAATCCTTGATGAAAAAATCATTGCGCATCTTTATGTAAACCCTAAACCCTTACTCCTGAAAACTGATCCCTCAAATCGGCACCCGCCGCCGCCGTTCCCCAGAAAGCCGGTAAACAGCATTAGCAATAGCAGCGCCGATCGGCCCCATCGGCGGTTCACCGACAGCACCGGGTTTGTCATCGTTTTCCAGGAGGACAACGTTGATCTCTTTAGGCGCATCCCGCATCAGGGCCATTTTGTAAGCACCGTAGATGACGGGGTAGAGAGACCCGTCTTTCACCGTCATGCGCTCGTGCAGTATGGCACTCATCCCCATGATGATGCTGCCTTCGCACTGGGCACGTACCTGGTCGGGGTTAATGACCATCCCGGGATCTAGCACGCAGGTAACTTTGTGCACTTTGATGTCACCATCTTCGATGGACACCTCCACTACGTGGGCGCACGGTGTGTTGGCATCCGTGCTGGCGGCAAAGCCCATCGCTCGGCCATTCCTGGCTTCGTTATGGTAGCCTGCTTCTTCGGCAGCTCGTTGGATGACTTTGGCGAGCCGCAGGTCGGCCTTGGTTTCCGTGAGGTGATCAAGCCGAAAGAGTACGGGGTCTTTACCGGCCTTCTCGGCCAACTCGTCCATAAAACTTTCGATGGCAAAGGTGTTGGCCAACAGGCCCAGGCTTCGCCACCAACTGGTGGCGAAGGGGAGCTTCACCCGCCAGGAAATTGCCCGGTAATTGGGGATGCCGTGGTACTGAATCATGCCTCCGCGCCAAGCCCCAACGTCGGAGCCAATGATGTTCTGCATAATGCGGGGCACCAGCGGAGAACCAAAGAATACGTCTCCGCTGGAGACGTTGTGCTCCATGGCTTCGATCTTACCGTCGGCAGTAAGTTTGCCCTTCATCACGTTGTGGGTTGGTGGCCGGAAGGTGTCGTTCTGGAATTCTTCCTTACGGTTGAAAAAGCTCTTTACCGGCTTACCGACAGCCTTAGACATTACTGCGGCCTGCATGGCGTTCGGGGTATGTAACCGGCGGCCAAAGCCGCCGCCCAGGTACGTTGGTTGGATGATGACTTGTTCCTCCTTTAGCCCCATGCGCTTAGCCACTTCGGAACGCGTCAGGCCAATGACCTGCGTGGAAACCATGACTACCGCTTTTTCTTCCTCCACGAAAGCAACGGCACCGTTTGGCTCCAACTGCGCGTGTGCACCAATGGGACTGTAGTATTCAGATACAATGACGCCTTCCTCATCGTTGGCAAGGAGCTGTTTGGCCTTTCCTTCTTTCTGGATCACGACAGGCTTCCCCTGCCCGACCTTAATCATCGCCTCGATGTCTTCTGATTGCCAGACTTGCTCCGTACTCCAATTGGCCTTGATCTTTTTCTTGGCGTTTTCTGCTTCAACGTAGGAGTTCGCTACAACCCCAACGAAGTCATCTTCAAGGATAACCTTTACTACACCGGGCATCCCTTCGGCTCCAGAAATGTCTGCTCCAAGGAAGGTCGCACCTACACTGCTTGGACGAACGACAGCACCGTAGAGCATCCCCGGCATAGTGGCGTCCATGCCAAAAATGGGCGCACCCAACACTTTGTCTTCCAGGTCTAACCGGGCAATGGGCTTACCGACAATCTTGTAGGTCGTTACGTCTTTCAGGGGCGGAACGTCGGGTATGTCCCATTCCGTCACCTGCTGCACCACTTCTCCGTAGGTGATGGACTTGCCACCGCCCGAAATAACGCCGTTAAGTGCCACTAACGAAGATGCTGCTACCCCCAATTGGTTGGCGGCAGCACCAATCAGCATCACCCGCATGGTCGCTGCAATTTCCCGGAGCGGTAACCAAAGGCTGGAGATGCTGTTACTGCCACCGGTGGAGAACCCGTCAATGTTACCAGTGGAGGTGCTGGCATGAACCACTTTTATTTGCTCAATACCAACTTCCAGCTCCTCGGCTGCAATCTGCGCAAGGCCAGTGAAGGAACCTTGTCCCATTTCCACCTTTGGACTATGGAAGATGAGGTTGTTGTCGGTAGTAACTTCAAACCAGATGGTCGGATCGTCGGTAGACCCTACATACGGCCCTTCAGCAGTGTTGGCGACCCCCGCAATCTTGCGGCGAATAAAAGGGGCACTGCAGTAAGTAGCCCCCAGCATCACGCCGGTTCCAATGGTGGCCCGGACCAGGAATTTTCTCCGCGAAAATCCCTTTTTTTCTTTCTTGTTCTCAGACATGATCGGATTATTTAGTAGAGGTGCTTTGTAATGCTGCTGCCCGGTGAATGGCCTTTCGCATCCGATAGTAGGTGGCACAGCGGCAAACGTTGACGATGTTGTTGTCAATGTCTTCGTCAGTAGGGTTGGGGATTTCTTTCAGCATTGCTGCGGTGGCCATCATGAAGCCTGGTTGGCAATAGCCGCACTGGGGGACGATTTCCTCGGTCCATGCTTGTTGTACGGGATGCATCTCTCCCCCCTGGCTCAGCCCTTCGATCGTCGTAATCTCTTTGCCTTCGGCAAATTTTACGGCGTAGGAACAGGAGCGTACGGCCTTCCCGTCGACGTGAATGGTGCAGGCGCCGCAGGCGGCTTTGCCGCAGCCAAATTTGGTGCCTTTGAGGTCCAGGGTATCCCGGATGACCCAGAGCAGGGGGCTGTTGCCATCGGCTTCGACGGAAACTGACTGGCCGTTTAAGATAAATGTAGTAGTCATGTTACGGAGGTATGTCTTTATTTTAAAGGCAGGGTTCTGACAAGATTAAAGGCTTATTTCTCGGGTATTATCGCACCCGCTGCTGCCCAGGCTTTCACCGCTGCGATGTATTCTTCTACCGGGACCGGTGGCTTTTCCCTTGGGGTTCCCTCATCGTCTACACCAGGTTCCCAGGCCCAGAGGACCAGCTCGTGTTCAGTGAGGTGTTTTACGAGTTCTTCGATAGATCGGCCACCATTTTTAGTGGGGTCCGTCATTGATCGGGCGATCTCCGTTCGGCTTAGCCCTTCCCAATACATTTCGATGGGTGCCAAACTCCATTCAGGGGCTCCGGGCACGCCGGAGTAATCATTGTTCTCCGATTGGTGACAGGTGCCACACTTGAGGCCAGCAACGCCGTGGTTGTCGGCTCCTCGCAGTACATTGAAGTTATGGTAATGGCTGTCTTCTCCCTGGCGGGGGCGGTCGCCGTTTGGGTGGCAGTTGACACAGCGCTTATGGGTGAGCACCTTCATCATGACGTCAAAGGGCGCTTCGGCCTGATCCCTTTCTGTTAGCTGAGTATTTGTGGCTTTGGCGGATGGCGTTCCAGTTGTAAATGCAACGCAGACACCCATGCAGGCTAAAATGAAAATACTGGTAAGTAAATGCTTCATGCTCGTTAAATCTAAAATGATCCTGTGGCTAAGTTAAGGTGCTGGTTGGGCCGGTGCTTGTCTGTACTTGTCAGTGATTTATTTTTTGATCATTGAAGGGGACACACCAAACTGTTTTTTAAATCTACGGCTGAAGTGCCCCAGGTCTTTAAATCCCGTTTCGTAGCAAACCGCTGAAACTGATTTATCAGAATTGGTTAGTAGTTCAAAGGCCTCTTTTAATCGCCGTTGCATCAGCCATTGGTGCGGGGGCTGCCCAAACTCCTTTCGGAATTCTCGGTAAAAAGTGGAAAGACTCAATCCCATGAGGTTCGCCAGTTCTTCTACCGTATAACTAAGATTGAAATGATGATCGACAACGGACTTTAAATGTATCCTGATCGGTGAGCTGACATCAGTAAAATAGGCATGCAAAGCGGGATCGGTAGCAATACAACTTTGAATGATTTGTATCATGCCATCAAGGACGTTTTCACTGTTCACTTTTTTGTCGCCGACAAAAAAATGTGGGATATTCTTGAATAGGGTAACAAGTTCTTCACTTTCGTTTAGTTGAAGAATGGATATTGAGTGTGGATGAACGGGGACTCCAGGAAGAGGGATTTCTTTAATTCCTGCTCTGATCAGATCGTCTCTTAATAGTAAAATATACAGTTCCGCGTTTTCCTCTTTAGGAGTCCAGGTTTTGCGGAAGTAGCCCAAAGTGTTTTTAGGGACGAAAATATAGGCAGGTGCCGAATAGGAATTGATTTTGTCGGCGGTCCTGAAATGTAAAGTACCTTTTTTCATGAAGAACAGGAGACTTTGATGGTAATAGGCTGACTCTTCCTGGTTGGTCTTTTTTTCAATCCACACTGCTATTTCTTCCCCGTCAAGCCTTAAGTAGGTGAATTCACTTTTCATATTGCTCCTTTGTTTGTCCAAAGCTAAAGGAGAAATGAGGAGTAAAATTTGTCCCTTCTTGTCACTTGGTTGATTCGGATAATCTATCTGGCGAAATCTCGTCAAATTTTATCATCTTCCCCATTCAATCTGAAACTACACGGCATGTTCATTAATAAGAATTTTACCCTCAAGCAAATCTGGCAATTCTCGGGGAAGCACATCCCCTGGATGCTAACCTGGATGACCCTCGTGGTGGTACTTTACGAGTACGCCGATCTTAGGTGGTTGTCTTTGCCCTGGCTTCCACTTTCGGTAATTGGCACTGCGGTGGCCTTTTACGTGGGTTTCAAAAACAACAGTGCTTATGATCGGATGTGGGAGGCCCGGAAGATATGGGGAGCGATCATTAACAGCAGCCGGGCCTGGGGTGCAGCCGTAAAAGCGTTTGTTTCCAATCAGTTTACCGCAGAAGAAGTTGCAGTTGCTGAATTGGACCAGACCGTCAGAACCCTCTTATATCGCCACATTGGCTGGTTATACGCTTTGCGTAGCCAATTGCTGGTCCCTACGCCCTGGGAGCACGTCAGCCAGGGAGGACATATCGGTAAGGTCGCTGAACGCTATCGCGAGATATTTGGTGTTGGGTTGATCAAGGATGCCGTTACCGAAAATGAGTTGCAACAATTCCTTTTGCCTACGGAGTATGAACGCCTCATCAATTATAAAAATACAGCTACGCAGATCATTGATCAGCAGGCACAGGATCTGAAAACGCTGCGGCAGCGAGGCATGATTGATGATTTTCGGCACATGGAGTTGCAGAAACTGCTCAACGATTTTTACGTTCATCAGGGGAAATGTGAACGCATCAAGAAATTCCCACTGCCGAGACAGTACGCAAACATGAGCTTCATCTTTGTCGGTATTTTTATTTTCCTTTTACCATTTGGAATGGTGTCGGAGTTCGCTAAACTCGGCGAATATGGAAGCTGGATGTCAATTCCCTTTTCTGTATTGGTGGCCTGGGTATATGTGATGATGGAATTGGTCGGTGATTATTCGGAGAACCCCTTTGAAGGCCTGGGGAACGATATCCCGATGTTGTCCTTGTGTCGGGTGATTGAGATCGACCTCCGTGAAATGTTGGGAGAAACGGAGTTGCCCCCACCCGTCGCAGCTGTCAACGGAGTATTGATGTAGGTCTTTTCCTGATCATCAGGCGCGGTCGCAGGTGCAGTGTAAGGGGTTAAAAGGGCAAAGGTGGGAAGGGAGGTCCTTGTTTCCTTTACCCCTTGCTCCTTATCCCTTTACTCCGCACCTGCGGCCGCGCCTACTGTTCCCGAATGGCCGAACTTGTCTTCCGCAATTTTACCGATTAAAATGACCAGGCCGAGGCTGATCAACCCTGCCCACCACGGCGGGACGGTCCCAATTTCAGCGCTGGGGTCAAACTCCCCAGTTACGTAGGCCACACTCACCTGGAGGCCGTTGAAAAGCAAGTGAAGTAATATTGGCACCCACAACGAACCAGACCAGGCATATCCATAGCCAAGGAGCAAACCCAGGAGCAACCGTGGAACAAATCCGGCAAATTCAACGTGGATGGCGCTAAATAAAATAGCCGCAGCCCAAATGGCCGCGTGGTGGTTGCCAAACCATGGCTGGAACACCCTCCTTTGCAAAACTCCCCGCATCAAAAGCTCTTCGCCGATCGCTGGGGTAACTGCGACGGTAAGAAAGGCCATCAAAAATTCAGGGAGATCATCCATCGTAAGAATACCCGTTAGCAGCGCATCGGTTTTTTCTTCTGATGCTTGCATCCAATCGGGTAACGGGATTTGCATGTTGAGATATGCAAGCCAGGCGACAAAAGGCAGGGCAAAGAAGAAGAACAGGGCAGCGTACATAAAGGAACCAGGTAAAGGCCCGGAAGAGAGTCCGGCAGCTTTGACCCATTGCCGGCGGAAAATGAAAATCAGCGCAAGCAACGCCGTGCACGCAAAGGGAATTAAGTTGCTGAGTAGTAGGTAGCTACGTAATTGCTGCCGTTCAGTAATGGAATTATTCGTTTCCCCAATCATTGAAAGGTCTATCCAGCCCATTGAATTAAAGGCAACGGTAACACCAGTCATTAGCATAGCGCAAATGAAAAAAGAGACTAGGGTGGCCAAAAAAAGATGGCCAGGAGCTTCAGATTTGTCCGAAAATGGTGTCATGACAAGTTAAGGTTTCAAAAATGTAAACTAAAGGTGTATTTTGCGGACAATTAGATGGATAGGTTGTAAATCTACCTATTTTTATTTTCTATTCTGCGGCTTTTTGCAAATTGCCCAGGAACTTCATTTTATTGTTAATCGTAGCTAATCGCGGTATTTTACTTTTTATACTCAGGTCCTAACATTCATTGCGCCCACCATTCGGTTTTACCGGCCCAAACACCTAAATTTTGAAGTCCATTCGATCTGAATCGAAGGTTTAATGCCGTATGTAGCAGGCTACATAGTGGCTATTTTTGATGTCATTCCACCTCCGAACAACTGCATTTTTACTATTTACCTTATTATTTTTTACTAACTCTCTTTTTGCTCAAGACTCCTGCGTTGATGCTGGCACAGGATCTGGAACGTATGATGGACTCTCCTTTGAGGATCGTCCGGCGGGAAATTATCCTGCGGGTATCTCCGTTGAGATTTGTTTTTCCCTAGACAACCAATTCCAAACGCCGGATCAGGAGTGGGTACACGCCATCCTTATTACTTCGGTAGGCCCAGGTTTTGATTTCGCCTCCATGATGCCCTCCGCCGTCGGACCTCCGGCAGCTTGCCGTGCTGCCGGAAATTGGGCATGGTACCCAATGTGGTCTCGCTGCCAGAGCTGTGGACCACTGACAACTTTCTTTAACGGCTACGCCTTCGACAGCACTGAAGGTACCAACGAATCTTGTGGAGACCCGGGGGTACTTGATGGTGACCCCGGCAATAACTTCGGTGACGGACCCGGTGACTGTGGCCTTGAATTTTGCTGGACTTTTATGACCCTTGATCCCGGCGGCGTTCCCGCTGCGGACGCCTATGCGTTTGAAATTCAGGTGCTGGCTGATGGTGTTTCCGGAGGTTACAGTGGTAACAATGGTGGCTTTTGTGGCTCCCCCTGTAGTGGTGACCCCACGATCTGTTTCCCTGAAATTCCGGATCCCGAATTCACCATTATTAACGAGCCTTGCCCCGGTGACCTGTTCCAACTACAAGGCGGCCCCATCACTACCGGCGTAAATCCCGTATGGACGGATAATGCCGACGGCTCCGTTGTGGGCAATACCTGGGCGGTTAGCCTCCCAGAGGGGAGCTACACTTTCAGCATCAGTAAGCCAGGTTGTGCGCCTAAAGACCTCGACGTATTGGCGGACCTGGTTATCCCGACGCTCGACTATGTTGGCCCGGATGACAACACCTACCTCTGTTTTGGTGATCCGCTTGATCTTAGCATCACCGTGTCTGGGGCTACAGTCAATTCCATTCAGTGGACGCTTAATGGAAGCCCGGTAAGCAATACGGATGCCTACTCAGTAGCTGCCGTAACAACGGCGGATGCCGGAGCCTATGCCGTAAACGTAAATTATGGCGATAACTGTGATACCATGATTGTGGTTAACGTAGACGTCAGCCCGGAAATCCTTGCAGACATTACACCGGCTAATGCCTCCGTTTGTATTTTTCAGGAAATAACCTTCACCGCAACGGCACCTGGTGGTGGGCCTTTCCCTCCAGAATACGAACTTTCCTGGGATTTTGGCGCCTCCACCACCGATACGTATACTTTCGAAGCATTTGCAACTGGCCCGCAAACTGTCACCCTGACAATCACGGATAATACGAATCCACTGATTCCCTGTACAATGGATTTCATACATGCTTACACCGTTAATGAACTTCCGGGAATAACCATTGATCCGCTTTCCTCCAATATCTGTTTTGGAGACATGACCACCCTAACGGCTATCCCTTCGGGCGGTATGCCACCTTATACCTATTTGTGGGGGCCTGACAATATAGAAACATCACAGTTCTATACGGTTGCTCCTCCGTATACTATGGAGTTAGAGAACATTTTTGTTACTGTCCGAGATGCTAATGGCTGTGAAGAGTTTTCCTTTTTTGCCGAAGTAAACCTCAATACCCCCCCGGCCCAGCCCACCCTTAGCTGTACCCCGATATGTGTAAGTGAACTTGAATTTAGCTGGACGGTCGGGACCGCTGATTTTTACCACATCTTTGCCTCCATCAATGGTGCTCCGGAAGTATTGATTGATGATAATTATCTCACCAACAGCTATTTATTTACTGGACTAAATGCGGGTGATGAGGTAGATTTTCGGGTAGTACCTTTTTCCGGAGACGCCATGATGAGCTGTGAAGGCCTCGAGGCTTCCCGTCAATGCGAAACGCCGCTTACTTCCACGCCCGGCTTCGTTGTAAGCTACGACAATCCAATTTGTATCGATAATGGAAATACCAATGTTGACGTATCCGTATGGGCAGGAGAAGAAGGGACCTTCCTTTTTACAAGTACTACCCTTGGCTTGGCGGATGAGCCAGCTGATGCAGATAGCATCACCACCATTATGTTGCCCGCGATCCCAGCGGGGACAAATACCATAGTACATGACCTTGACATCCATTATGATGGGGTAGGGGGACGCTGCCCTTCCGATACCTCGGTACAGATCACAGTTACCCAGGCCCCACCGGCGGCCTTCACCCTTGATGAAACGGAAATTTGTGGCTTTACTGGTGTCTTTACCGCTTCCATTAATACGGCGGTAACCGGAGCTGATGTCTATACCATGCAATTAGAAGATACCGGAATTGGTGGTACAATTACCGATGATGGAATGGGCGTGTTTACCATCACGATTGACTCTGTGGGGACACATAATATTTTCCTGAGTACGGCCAATGCGGCCAACCCCGGCTGTGTGGACACTTTCCGGGCGCAGATTACCCTTACTGAGCCCAGCCCCGCTCCACAACTCGTTTGTGGGGCCGTCGGGCTTGATTTTGTAACCTTTTCCTGGAATGATACCGGGGCTGACAGCTATATCGTCAATGAAGTAAGCATACCTGCTGGTGGAGTAGTAACGCGCAACGGCAATTCGGTTACGGTGAATAACCTTAGTGTGGACGATGTGGTCACCATCTCTGTTACTGCAGTATCCGCCGGCTGCCCGGATGTTACTTCGGAAGAAGAGACGTGTATCGCAGAATCATGCCCCGACATAACGATCAATATTGATGACATCGGACCATTCTGTGAAGACGACGATCAGGACATTACCATGACGATCACGGCAATGGGTAGTGATGGCTCCGGCATACTGACCTGGACCATCGATAACGCTCCTTTTGACGGGACCATCAACCCCGCAACCCTGGGAGAAGGTACTTACTCTATTCGCGCATTGCTGGACGAAGGATGTGATTTTGTCGATGTTTTCCAACTGGTAGTTAATGCCGTTCCTTCCTCCGTTTTTGATTTGCCGGATGGTCCGATATGTACGGATACGGAAATTCTGGGCGCGGTCGCAGGTGCAGCACAAGTCGGTTTCACGTATCAGTGGACGGCAGATGGCGCAACGGTAACCCCCGGAGCCGATGAGGCCAGCCGGACCTTCAGCTGGTCTGCCCCAGGCAGATACTTCGTCTCTCTGCAAGTAACCAACGAGTTCAACTGTTTAGGCGAAGTCTATACCGACAGCATTGATGTAATTGCGCCTTACCTGCAACCGATAATTACCTGCCTTGATGACCAGATGGAAAGTGTTCTCTTTTCCTGGGATGATCAGCCTGCTGTCGATAGTTTCCAGGTCATTGTAAATGGGGGAGCACCATTCTTCCAGGACTCAACGACCCTTTTTGTCGACGGCTTATCCGTGAATGAAATGGTGACCATTGAGGTACTGCCGATCGGAAATACACCTTGTGTGGTCCTTCCTGGCTCCGGAAGTTGTACCACCCAGGCTTGTCCGGCACTCATGCTGGAGCAGCCTGCAGATATGGATCTGTGTGAAATGGAGGACGATCCCAGAACCTTACTGACCGCCAATGTTACCGGTGATAACGGTATGGGCACCCTCACGTTCAGCGGGCCTGGCGTAATTCAGGTGGGCACTGACTTCTTCTTTGATACCGATACCGCAGGTATTGGAGTACACCAGCTTACGGTGGATTTCGTCGAAGGAATGTGTACCGGGCAACAAATGTTTTCTTACACGGTACTTGAAAAACCCACCAGTGAATTTGAGGTCAACGGCCTCACGTCAGGTATTGAAGTGTGTGTCGGTGAGGTGTTTACCGTAGAATACACCGGTTCCGTCACCGCTGGCACGGTCGTAAGCGATACGATTATCTTCTGTTGGGATTACCCACAGAATGTGCCGGACCCCATCGATACGATTGGCTTTCAGACTTACACCTGCAGCTTTGCGCAGCCCGGACCTTTCCGGATTTGCCTGGTGGTAAAGCAGGATGGTTGCCCTAGTGATACCACTTATGTAGATGGAATTTGCCTCGCTCCTGCTCCTGCTCCTACCGTAGTTTGCGCAGAACCTACCGACCTGAACTCCGTAACCTTCTCGTGGGATGATGTAAGCAATGGAGAAGGCTTTACCATCATTCGCGATGGAGGAGTTGGTGTGGTAACCTTTGATACAGAAGTTACCTACAGTGGCCTGCTTCCGGGCGAGGAAGTCATGCTGGAAGTCTTCGCCAATGACAGCGGCCCGTGTGGGGACGGTCCTTCCTCCGGAGTGGTAAGTTGTTTTGCGGACCCATGCCCGATATTAGATGCGGATGTCTCCTCGATACCAGATCAGCTATGTATTTTAAATGGTGATGAGTTCATCAGCCTATCCGATCTGGTCGTCTCCGGCGGCACCGGCAACGGAATTTATAGCTATTCGGGAACCGGAGTTGCCAGAGACACCTTCTTTGCCGCGTCGGTACCCCATAACGAAACTGGAACAACTTATACCATCACAATGGACTACGAGGAAGAAGGACCTTGTCCTTTCTCCACCACCTTTGACGTCACGGTCTTCGCCCGCCCTACGGCCTTCATCACCGATCCCGGTGCCCAGTGCGTAGGGGATACCTTCCAGATAACAGTTGGCAGTACCAACTTTGTCTCTAACGATGACATCGTAATAGATTTTGACGGCGGAACAGTCGTACCGGATAATAACCCTGATGATACGCAATACCTGGTTGTCTTTGACAGCCCCGGAAGTCGAATCATATCTGCTGACGTGATCAGTAACATCAGCGGATGTCCGAGTAATACAGCCTTTATGACAGTAGAGGTATTCGCTCCCCTGGCAAACCCAGTGGTCAATTGTATAAATAGCCAGTTGGAATCGGTAACCTTTGACTGGGACCCCGTCCCCGGAGCCACCGGTTACCTCTTCACCGGCCAGGATGGAAATATTGTTTCCCTTACGGCTGCTGAAACGGAGCATACAGTTTCGGGCCTGATGCCTTCACAAGACTTTACCGGTACGGTACAGGTTCTTGGCCCTGACCCATGTGGGAATGGCGCCCCGATAGACGTCAGTTGCCGTACACAGGACTGTCCTGCGGGCGTCGTTCAATCCGATACGCCGCCAACGGCCATCTGTCTGGACGGAACGGAAAGTCCCTTGCTACTCATGGCCAGCCTTACCACCGGAGCCTTTAACGGCCCGGTCACCTGGAGTGGTACTGGCGTAGTCGATAACGGCGATGGTACTTTTAGCTTCGACCCAAGCGGCCTTACGGCCAATGACTACCCGCTTACCGTGAGCTACGACGGTCCGTCGTCTTGTGATTCTGATGATCAGGTGACCATCACCCTCAACGATCCCCCTGCGGTAACATTAACTACCACCCCCGCACAACTCTGTGTCGGGCAGACAATGACGGTGGCTTTTACCGGGTCGGCAGCCCCCGGGGCAAGCTTTGACTGGAACTTCGGCGACGCCGATGTGACCAACCTTGGCGGAGAATCCTACGAATTAAGCTGGCCAACCCCGGGAACGAAACCCGTCTCTTTGGTCGTGACCGACGATTGTGTGGACAGCACCCGATTCACCGTCGTGGTAGACCCAACGATGGAGGCACCCGTGCCCACCTGTTCGCGGCAAGACCTAGACGCCGTGGAGTTCAGCTGGCCGGCGGTAGCCGGCGCAACGGAATACCGATATTCCACCGACGGGGGCATGACCTTCATGATGCAAACGGACACGACCCTGGAATTTACCGGCCTTGACTTCGGAGAAACGGTGACCCTATCCATCATTGCTCTACGAACCGGGACGACTTGTAACAGTAGCCCCGTCAGTATTGCCGTTGGCTGTTCCGCCAGAACATGCCCCGACATCACCTTTGCACCTGCGGCCGCGCAAACTGAATTCTGTGATGATGAGGTTACGCCCGTACTGCTGGAAGACAATGTCAACGGAGATGATGGCACTGGTGTACTTAGTTGGTCCGGCCCGGGAGTCGTTGACAATGCAGGTACCTATTCTTTCGATCCAACGCTGGTAGGGTTGGGCGTACATCGATTGTACGTAACCTACACCCAAGAAATCCTATGTACCTATACCGATAGCCTCGACGTTGAGGTCTTCGCCGTTCCGACGGTTGCTTTCAATACCATTCCTGCACAGATTTGTCAGGGCGAAGAATGGAACGTTTTCTTCACCGGAAGCGCAGCTGATGGAGCCACTTATGATTGGGATTTTGACGGTGCGGTTGTGACGGACCTAGGAAATGAAAGCTACCTGCTACGTTGGGATACACCCGGCACCAAAACCGTGAGCCTGACCGTGGAGGATAATTGTACCGCCACGGAAAGCTTCATGATTCCCGTTACGCCAACCCTTGATGCGCCAACACCAACCTGCGCACGTCAGGATCTCGACGGTGTTTTGTTTGAATGGGCAGCGGTAACCGAAGCGACCGAAGGATACCGGGTGAGCATCAACGGAGGTCCGTACAGTGCTCCGCAGGCAGAGACCAGTTTCTTTGTTGCTGATCTTGACTTCGGTGAAACCGTTACCATCAACGTTATTTCCGTGCGTAGTGGAACTACCTGTGATGAAAGTTCCCCCAGTGCAACGGTTTCCTGTGCGGCCAGGGTTTGTCCCGATGTAACCATGAATCCTTCCGCGCTACAGACTGTATTCTGTGCGGATGAGACGACTGTCGTTGCTCTTGCTGCCAACCTTGCTGGCCATGACGGGACCAGCCTTCCGATATGGTCAGGAAGAGGTGTTGTTGGAAACGGTGGCAGCTTTACTTTTGATCCGGCAGTTGCCGGAGTTGGTACGCACCTCGTTCACGTCAGTTACACCCAGGAGGGCCTGTGTGGTTACGCTGATAGTATGGAGATGATCGTCAACCCCATCCCTTTGGCAGATTTTAACCAGGACAATAACGTCATCTGTTCTACGGGAAGTCTCAACGTCAGCTTAACGGGCAGTGTTGATCCGGACGCAGCCTACGACTGGGATTTTGACGGTGCTGCTGCAGTAGATAATGGAAACCAGAGCTATGACCTTCAGTGGTCTGCTGGAGGGACGTATGATATTAGCCTCACCGTAACCCGAAACGGTTGTGTAGCTACTTCAATGCGTTCAATCATTGTGGATGAACCATCCAGCTCCGGCACTGCGGTGGCCGGCGTGCTCGAAATTTGTGCGGGGGCCACAGACCTGGTTGAACTTAGCAGCCGAATCACCGGCGCTACTCCAGGCGGTACCTGGTCGGTAGTTTCCGGCGGGATAGCCAACGGTAGTTTGGATGCGGCCACCGGGCGCTTCAACCCTGCGGGACTTGCTGCCGGAGACTATCGTTTTGCCTACGCCATCCAAGGGTCTTCGTGCCCAACGGTTCGCACCGAAGTAGACGTTAACCTGCTTGGCGCGCCAGTGGCAAATGCTGGGCAGACGCAAACATTGACCTGTGCGATGGGTATGGTGAGCCTGAACGGAACCGGGTCTGAACAAGGACCGGGGTATACCTATCTCTGGACGGGGCCGAATGCCAGTGTACCAATTGTAGATGCAGATCAGTTGATGATCGATGTCGGTCAACCCGGAATTTACCAATTGCAGGTAACCAACGCGATTGGATGTACTTCCATTAGCGAAGTCACGGTGACGGCTGAAACCGAAGCACCAGTGATGGAGCTTGAAATTAGTCAAATTACCTGCTTTGCTTCCGACAACGGAGCGATTAGTGTGAGCAATGTATCAGGTGGCCGGCCTCCGTATACCTACCGTGTTAATGGCGAGGACCGTGGTCGGTCAACGCTCTTCGCTGGTCTGGCCCCAGGAGAGTACGATGTACAAATTACCGATGCTAATGGCTGCTTCAGTAATATTTTGCTTGACCTTACCGAGCCTGATGAACTGATCGTTCGTCTTCGTTTCCCCGGAGACAGTACAACTGCGAATGCTGGAGAAGATGTTTTCATTACCGCTTCTATTAACGGAGGAAATGCCATTGATACGCTCATTTGGCAACCAGACAGTCTGGTAACTGAAGGGGAAGGGCGCAACGGTATCAGTTTCGTAGCCAGTGAAACGATGATGATCTCCGTAACGGTGATCGATGAACTTGGCTGTTCGGCGACTGACAATCAGATGCTACTGGTTCGTCGGGATCGCCCGGTTTATTTCCCGACGGCCTTCAGCCCGAATGGTGATAACATTAATGACATCTTTTTCATCGGTGGCGACCTCGATCAAATTGACTTTATCGAGGATTTCTTCATCTACGATCGTTGGGGAGAGGCCGTTTATACCGGAGTACAATCTAGTGGCGGGAACACCGGTGGTGGTATTGGTAACCCTGATCCTACGGCTGATGGGGGGACACAATTCCTGCCCAACGACCCAGCCTTCGGCTGGGATGGTATGCTGAACGGGGCTCCGATGAACCCACAGGTGCTGGTGTATACTGCGACGGTTCATTTCTCTGACGGTGAAGTCATCGTTTATAAGGGAGACTTCGTCTTGATGCGCTAATTAACCTGTTGGACAATTGGACCGTCGGTACTTTGTGCCGACGGTCTAATTGTTTTATGGGGAAGGGAAGGCACGAATGTAGTGGCAATCCTATCTGTTTTAAGCAGGCGGGGCCGCAGGTGCAAGGAAGGTTAAGGGGCAACGTACTTCCTTGTATCGTCCGATGGTATCTGGGCTTTCGTTAACGACACCTCCGCTAAAAGACATGGCCCAACCATTGTCCCGCCGTACCTTTGCCCGTTCTATATGGACTTATCCGTCATCATCGTCAACTACAACGTCCGGTACTTCCTAGAGCAGGCCCTGCTCAGTGTGGAACGTGCGATGGTAGGCCTGGAGGTAGAAGTGTGGGTAGTCGATAATAATTCGGCCGATGCTTCCCTGGCCATGGTACGGGAACGCTTCTCGTGGGTGAGGCTTATTGCCAATAACGACAATCCCGGCTTTTCGGTGGCCAACAACCAGGCCATTCGGCAAGCTGGAGGTAAATACGTACTGCTGCTTAATCCGGATACCGTGGTGGAGGAGGATACGTTTCGTAGGTGCTACGACTTCATGGAGGAGCACCCGGAAGCAGGTGGGCTGGGGGTGAGGATGATTGACGGACAGGGGCGTTTCTTACCCGAAAGCAAACGGGGTTTGCCCACCCCATGGGTGGCGTTTACGAAGGCCTTTGGCCTGGCTCGGGTGTTCCCCCGCTCCAAACGATTTAACCACTACCACCTGGGCTATTTGCCGGAGAACGAAACGAACCCCGTAGAAGTACTAGCGGGTGCCTTCATGTGGATGCGGCAAGAAGCGTTGGATAAAGTCGGTTTATTGGACGAAGATTTTTTCATGTACGGCGAAGACATTGATCTTTCGTATCGGCTGATCAAAGGAGGCTATCAGAATTACTACTTGCCCACCACAAGCATCATTCACTACAAAGGCGAGAGTACCAAGCGCGGAAGCCTGAATTACGTCCGCGTCTTCTATCAAGCCATGATCATTTTTGCCCGCAAGCATTTTGTCGGCTCCCAGGCCCGGTTGTTAACCGGGCTGATGCAGCTGGCTATCTACGTTCGGGCGGCGCTCACGGTGTTGGCCAACGTATGGCGAGCACTCCGCTACCCATTGCTTGACGCCGCAGGCATTTACCTCGGGCTACGGGTCCTGAAATCTTTATGGTCTCAGTACCATTTTGGTGATCCGGGGTACTTTCCCGATCACATTAATTACCTCCATTTTCCGGCCTATACCCTGTTGTGGACTGGTAGCATTTTCCTGGGGGGAGGTTACGACCGGCCTTTTGAGTTTGGGCGAATGCTGCGGTCACTTGGCGTCGGGACCCTGCTACTGTTTGCGATTTATGGATTGTTGCCGGAAGATTTGCGGCCCAGCCGCGCACTCCTGTTGCTGGGCGCTGCGTGGGCGGGCACCTGGACCCTGCTGGTGAGAGGCGTCGCTCATCTGCTTAAATTTGGCCACCTGCGAATCGCCGCTGATGCTGATCAGCGGTTACTGATCATCGGTAGTGCGACCGAAGCGGAGCGTACGCTTAGTTTGCTGCAAAAGGCGGGGGTGCAGCGTAATTACCTGGGGCGCATAGCGCCCCCCGGAGAGCAGGGCAATGCCGCATCCGTCGGTCAGGCAGATCAACTGCCTACCCTTAGCAAGATTTACCGGGCAGACGAACTCATCTTTTGCTCCGCCGACCTCACCCTGGAAGCCATTCAAGGTTGGATGAGCCGGCTGGGACCTGCGATTCAGTACCGCATATTACCCGAGGCGAGTAGCAGCATCATCGGCAGCCACCGGTCGGACCAACGGGGAACGCTTTATACCATCGACGTTAACCTCAGGATTGCCGAGGCCCGCCTGCGGCGGGCCAAATGGATGTTTGATAAAGGCCTGGCGGTAGGCCTATTACTGCTTACGCCACTACTGATCTGGTTCGCAGCTCGAAAGAGTGCCTATGTTACGGATTGCCTCCAGGTCCTATCCGGGCGTAAACATTGGGTGGGGTATGCCTTACCAGATACACAATTGGAAAGCCTTCCTACCCTGAAGCCAGGCGTTTATCATCCGGCTACCGGTACGTCCGTAACGGATCCGGTGACGCTTCATCAGGTGAATTTTCTTTATGCCAGGGATTATTCGGTCGGGCAGGATTGGCACATTTTTTGGCGGGGGGTGTTTTGGTGATCTTCGTTTGCCAGCATTTATGTTGGCCTGTAGGATGGGGGACCAACGAAAACGAGGGGTTCCCCTCGATCCTACGGATCATCGGTCGCCCTTCGCTACAAGAGACGGACCTCCGGCCCTTTACCATTCTTTGCACCTGCGGCCGCGCCCTTATTAGATTGATAGATTAATAGTAGGTAGAATTATAGTGCTGCCGCATGTCGTTGCGCGCTCCGCTCGTATACATCTATGGTTAATACTTCCAACTTCTTTTGGCTCCTTAATGCCCTTAATGGTTACCTCCAATACCCTCCTAGCTAAACTTAAACGAATAAGTCAAGCTGGCAATCGGCGCACCAAAAATCGTCAAGCGGTAACTGCCCAGCGGTGAAGAGCCGAAGACTTCTGAAGGACTGCCGGCTTCCCTTGGCTGGTAGTAAATGTTGTAGGCATTCTTCCGGCCGTAAAGGTTGTAAACGGTGACCGTCCAATCACCCACCCAGCGGCGTTTAACCATCTTGGGGTTGTGGATCGTCCAGCTGAAATCAAGCCGGTGGTAGGTCGGTAAACGGTCGTTGTTCCGCTCCAGGAAGATTGGAATGGGTTGGTTGTCGATGGTCAAAAAGCCATTGGGTACCGTGTAGGGGCGGTTGCTCTGGACGACGAAATTAAGGCTGATGCGGTTTGTCTTCCCGTCGTCGAGGGTCAGGTTGGTGTTCAGGGTATGCGGCTGATCGAAGTAGCCGTTGTACCACTCACCTCCGTTGACACTGGTTTCAAATGTAGGACCTTCCACCCGGTTTTCCGAGCGCGCATACGAGTAGTTAACCTGTCCGGTCAGTATGCCCTTTTTCTTGGTAACCCCGAGCTCAATACCATACGCACGGCCCTGCCCCTGGATGAGGTCCGTTTCTACCGTTGGGTTGAGGAAAAATTCAGCCCCAGGCTTATATTCCAACAGGTCATTAATGTTCCGGTAATAGCCTTCCAGACTGATCTGGAATTTGCCTTCTCCCGGAAGGAAGTACAGTCCGCCACTAACCAAAGAAGCTTGCTGAGGGACTACATTATTGTCACTTACCATCCAGCGACTGCTGGGGACTGGTGTGGTGGCATTATAGATGTTCTGCAGGTATTGGCGGGTGATGGCATACGCTGCCTTAACACTGACTTTTGGGGTGAGCTGGTAGTTGAGGCCGAGCCGGGGCTCGAAGCCGTTGTAGGTCTGCATGGTCTCGCCAGCTCCGAAGGAGGTCGTACCCGTCAGGAATTCGCGGCTGATGATTTCACTGTCGCCATAACTCCGTTGCTCTCCCGCGCCAATTTGCGCAAACTGCGTGAAGCGTAAACCCGCCGAAAGAGTGAACTTATCACTCACCTTCCATTCGTCTTCAACAAAAAGGCTTCCTTCAAGTGCCTGCTCATTAGCCAGGCTAATTCGGTCAACTGAAGCAACTCCTCCTGGATCAATTTCCCCAGGGTTAAGGTCATAACGAATCAGTTGTACCCCGCCGGAAAGGTGGTGATTACCAGTTTGATGATCGAGGGTGGTTTGCAGGCTTTTGTACTGGATTTGGGATTTGAATTCAACGACGTTGTCTGTATCCGATTGTGGAAACAGAATTTTAGGAACGTGGTTACTGCTAACCAACCGGGTAGCGAGGCTGGTCTTGTCGTTGAATATTTTTAGCCAGTCGAGGGTACCGTTTAGGGTGAAGTAGTCGTTTTGGTTTTGGTCAGATACAATGCCGTTGAAGCGGTTGAGCAGATCGATCTGGTAAAAGTCCTTGCTGTAAAAACCGGAGAAAGTCACGATGTTTTTCTCATTCAGGTTATAGCGAAGTTTCACCGTTCCGTCCATAAACCGGCTTCTGGTATTCTTTAGTCGTTCAACGAAGCCAAAGACGAAGTCGTTGAAGCCACCCCGGCCAGCGGCCAGGATTTGCAGTTTGTTGTCTTTGGTAAGGGGCGTTTCAATGCTGAGGTGGCTGGAGACAAGACCGATGCCACCCTGCATTTTAAATTTATCCGTATTCGGATTTCGGGAACGTACGTCGAGTACGGAAGATACCCTGCCGCCGTAGCGGGAGGGAATGTTGGCCCGGTAAAGGTCTACACTGCCGATGGCATCCGGGGTGAATACGGAGAAAAGACCAAAGAGGTGGGTGGGGGTAAAGATGGGCGCGCCGTCGAATAAAACCAGGTTCTGATCCACCGTTCCTCCCCGAACACTCAGACCGTTACTGGCTTCTCCGGCGGAGTTGACGCCCGACAGCAGTTGCAGGCCCCGGAAGACGTCCACTTCGCCAAGCGCAACGGGCAATACTTCGATTTCCTTGATGCTTAGTCGCTCCACGCCCATCAGCGGACGTTCCATCCGGTCGCTTGCGTCGTTGCTGCTTACTTCGATGGTCTCAAGTTGTTGGGCCGTCGGTGTAAGCGCAATGACTATGCGGGAATTACCGGATACGGTAAAGGTGGTCGATTTAGTCTCATAGCCCAGAAAGGAAGCGAGGATGATGATATCACCAGCGGGAATCTCTAGTTTCAGCCGCCCGTCGTTATCGGTGGTGCCGTTGAGGGAAGTCCCTTCCACCTGAACGTTGACGAAACCCAGCGGGGCGTCCGTATCCGCATCAGTGGTCACAATATTTACCGGGTAGGTTTGGGCCACCAACAGGCTACAACAAAAAAGAAAGGCAAGGGAAAGAGAAAGCTTCATCAGAAATAATTAGCTCCTGTTTTTAATTCGGAGTTGTGGGGAAAGCGCACGAATTCGGGCGGGGACGCAGGTGCAAGTTGTGTAGTGTAAAGCAAGGTGAAGTGCCGGCGGTAATACCTGCAGACTTCAGCCCCGTTTCGGACAACTTAGCACTCGTTACATGGGCCATCCTTCCGGACGAACGGTCGTTCTGGTTCCTCCAATACAGGGTGCCTGGGGCGGAGATGGCCGCACTGGCTCCGGTATGATGGTCCCATCATAAGGTAGTGAGGTGCCGTTAATCGTATCCCGATCAATATAGACGCGTTCAGTGTTAACGGCAGTGACGCCAACGAATCCGAGTACGTTGGTCTTGTTTTCGCTGATGTCAGTAAGGTTACCCACCAGCGCGGCCGGAAGCGGAGCATTCAGCCCCCCTGCACCCTCAGAAAGGTCTTCCAGTACTTCATTGAATTCAAAGGCTGCCCGGGTAATGTTGTACTGCTCGAGCACGAACAATAAACCTCCGGGGCGTTCAAAGTCAAATCGGCCCGCTTCAACGTTTTCTATCCTGTTGCCATTGACGAAAGCATCGCTGAGAATGTTACGGCCCCGTCCTTGTGCGGAAATCCAGCACTCCGCGTCACAGAGGTAGTCCCAGCGATTAACGAAGCGGGTATCTGGGCCTGGGATGCAGACGCCATCCCGCCAGCGGGAACGTTCGCAACTGGCACAAACATCGATGGATTCCCAGGTGGAGTAATTAAATTGATAGAAATTCTCTTCATCCCCCGGATCTTCTAAATCAAGCAATAACCGGAAGGCAGGGATGAACCGATTGCGTCCCGTGCTGAAATAGGCTTCCTGCTCAAAGGTTACCCGTGCGTCCTGTATCGGCACATTTGTCGGCATTGCCTCTGGGGTAGATTCAACAATCTCTCCCTGTGGGGTGACCACCCGAAGGTGGTAGCTCTTGCCTGCTTCGGCGGCCCAGCCATCCGGTGCACGGTATCGGTTGGAGCCCTCCACAAAATTCCAGGTAACCTCCTGGCCTTCATTGTCAACACTGGTTACGGTTGCCCCGGGAACGGCAGTAAGCGTGTAATTATTAAACAGAATCTCATTTCGTGACAAGCGAATTTCACTATAACCATCAAGGTCAGAAATCCTCCCTTCCACCAGTAAGAACCCTGCTTCGAAGCGGTAAACCGGCGTCACGGGGTCCGCGCAGGTGATTAGAAAGGCCACCAGAAAGAAAAGGGCAAAAGCACGTAGAATGGAGGTCATGAAACAATCGTTGTAATGGGCCGACAAGTTAGTGTATTATTTATCATAAGTATGGTCAGGGCGAATACCTTTCAGTTCAATAGGATTGGACAATCGATTGTTTTGGGAAGCCATTAGGTATACAAACAAGAATCAAGCCCCAGAAGGAGCAATGGCGCAAACCAAATTGTTGTACGGCGTGATTCTTGTTAGTGGGTGATGGGCCTTACCTGCGTTAGCCGCTAACGGCAGCCGCGCAGCGCAACCAGGCCTGTGCTACAAAGCGCTAACGAACTGAATCTTTGCTCACTAACGTTAATAGCGGCTATCGCCTTTTGCGACAACTTGGCTTAAACCCAATGAACACCTATATATATCGCGTTCCTAAACGGTGGATAAATTAAAGGTATCACTACTCAACGACCGCCGCCAAAAGCCTTTTCCCCATCTCGCTGGTCGGTTGCCGGAATACGGTGGCCGCGGTCCCGATTTCTACTACTTGCCCCTTATCCATGATGATGACGCGGTCGGCCCGCTCGGCCACCAGGCCGAGGTCATGGCTGATGAACAGTAAACCAATTTTTTGCTCCCGGCAGATTTCCTGGAGCAGGTCAAGGACGTCGCGCCGCAGAGGGGCATCAAGTGCCGAGACGGCTTCGTCGGCAATCAATACCGTTGGTCTCCCGGCCAGGGCACGGGCAATGGCCACCCTTTGTCGCTGCCCGCCGCTTAGGGTACTTGGCGAGCGTTTAGCGTAAATCATTGGCGACAGGCCGACTTCCTCTAACAACCGCTCGGCCTCGTCCCGGTAAGTAACCTTTTTGCGGCCGGGCATGGCTACGCGAAGCACCTCAGTGATGGAGCGGAGGATCGAATGTGCGGGGTTGAGGGAGCTGAAGGGATCTTGAAAAACAAGCTGAACACGACCATTTTCGGGGTGGCTAAACTCGCCTTTAGCCGGGGGGAGCAGGCCCGCAAGGCAGCGGGCCAGGCTTGACTTGCCGCAGCCACTTGGCCCAACCACGGCCAACCACTCGCTGGCGCCGAGGGTGAAAGAAACATCTTTTACGGCGGTTACCGGATCCGTTTTTGACCAGGGCCACGCCTTCGGCGTAGGGTAGGAGAGGGAGAGATTATTAACCGTAAGGCAAATCTCCTCAGGTGAGTTGTCCCTTCTGTGGTTGGCGGGGATTTCGGACATTGCGATGTCCTTAGTTTGTACACGATCATCATTCTGCTCCGGTTGAAACAGGCTGATGCCCTCCGCCAATACCGTTTGTGCATCTCCCCGGCGGATCACTTTTCCTGCCGCCATGACCAATACCTCCTCGGCACTGCGGCGCATCACGCTCAGGTCATGGGTAATGAAAAGGGTGGCCATCCCCAGCGCTGCGCGGAGTCTTGCCAGTAAGTCCAGGATGCCAGCTTCGGTAATGGTGTCCAGGGCCGTCGTCGGTTCATCAGCGATGAGGAGTTGCGGCTGGCCAAGTAAGGCCAGGGCGATCAACAGCCGCTGCCGTTGCCCACCACTGAGTTGGTGAGGATAAGCTTGCAGTATTCTGTCCTGGTCTTCGTTCAGTTCTACCCGCGTGAGCCATTCCTGCAAACAGGCTTTCCGGTCGGCATTGGTCGTCAGCTCGGGCCGGAACCGAACGACCGCCTCCATCAATTGAGCGCTAATGGTGTGTACGGGGTTCAGTGCCGTCAGCGGTTCCTGAAACACCAGGCTGAGGTGTTTGCTGCGGTAATTGCGCCACTGTTTTTCCGTTAGCTGTAGCAGGTCTACGGCGTTCCCGTCAGCTGGCTGGTACCAGGCTTCTCCGCTTACTACCTCAGCCGAAGCGGGTAACAGCCCCAACAAGGCCAGGGCCGTAAGGCTTTTACCCGAGCCTGAAAGACCGAGGAGGCCCAGGCGGCCGCCGGCCGCCAGCTCAAACGACAATCCGTCAACGGCTGGGGCGGCCTCACCCGGAAAGGAAATGGTTAGGTTGGTGACCTCTAGCATGGGGGCAAGATACTGGGTTTGCATCAGTAGGGCTTAAGGTACTAAAAAGAGTCTTGGAGGCTGGGGATCATCGTTTTGTTAGAGGATTCTACTGCTTATTTACCCAAATGCCGCTACCTGACAAGGACTAAGGTACCTGCGGGTAGCTATTCATTAGCTGTAATCAAAATGAAACTAGGCCAAGTTAGCAAAACCTAAATTTAAGGATTTATAAAGCGCTGATAATCAGTTGTTAAGTTTAAATAAAGTTTGAAGTTACTGAGTAGTACCAAAATGAAAATCATTAAACATAAGATCAAAAGTATTTCATTACGAATTGTGCTAATCTATTATTTGAATATGCTTATCTTTATAGTGATGATCGAGCAAAAGGTCAAAATGTAAGTTTAATCAAAGTAGATTATGGAACAAAAAGAACGAAATTTGACTTCGAAACAAGAAAATATTTCAAAAAAGGATAAGAAAAAATCAGCATCAACAAAAAATAAAAATTCAGATGACAGTACTAAATCAAAGAATAAGTCATTAAGTAAAGCCTTACAAAGTAAAACACTTGATACTTTTCTGAAAAATCAGAATAGACTGTTAATGAGTTCCATCTCAATCGCAGATAAAAAGGCTGCAACCTTAATAAGACTAAATACAACTCTTGTTTCAGGATTGGTTGTTTTGGAAAGTTATTTAAATACAGAAATTAACCTAAATGAATACATTATTCCTTTCCTAATAATAGGACTCTCTATATCCTTGTTATTCGCAATCCTTGTTTCAAAACCATTCAGTTTCATTTTATACAGAATTTTAAATAAAGTTATAAAAGTTAATTATCCTAAACTAGAAGAAAACAATTTTTTTCTAATAGATAATATACCGTTTAATGAATATGAAGAATCAATGGAAAAAGTTATGAATTCTCAAGAGCTCCAAATTGGTAATTTAACAAGGTTCAATTATTTTATGAGTAGGAGTATTTCTCGAAAATTTATTTTATTAGAAATTGCCTACAGTGTATTTTTTTTAACATTAACTGGCGTTCTGATTTTATACTTATTGTCAAAATTTATTTAATAAAAGAGTGGGTGCTTAGAGAGAGTCTAGATGGAGAATAAATGACATGTGGCTTATAAAGTGCAAAGCGAACTGCAAGTTATCAGTAGTATATACCGCAGGGCCAAGGGTCGTCCCGCTTTAACAGCGTATCGCCTTCGGCATTAATTCTTAACCCTTGTAACTTAGTACCATCTGCACTGTAAGAATAACCTATTCTATCCATCGAGAAATCGAACTAGTATGGAAGATTTAGATTGTTAGAGGAAGTACCATGATTTGTAAGTCATATTCCCACTAGTGGGTGAGTTCATAATTATCTGGCCGTTTAGTCCGCAGGATTTTCGTGCCGTGGCAAGGCGCTGAAACCGGATTTTAGCCATAGCTAAATGAGGATTTCAGCAACGAAGTCACGGTGCTAAAA